>DASTWV010000045.1 GCA_035765775.1 Actinomycetota bacterium
CCGCCTGCCCGAGCCGGCGTGCCACCAGGGCGAAGCGGTCCTCCTCCCGCCGCAGGGCGTCCTCGACGGCGGCCTCCAGTGCGGCCGGCCTCAGCACGCTGCCCAGGTCCATCAGCGTGCGCACGACCCCGGTCACCCGCAACGATTCGGCGAGCGTCGGCTCCCAGGGGTTGCTGAGCGGGTCCGGCGACGGGTCGAGGGGGCCGTACTCCCAGGGCTGGAGCTGGCTCGCACGGTGCACCTTGACTCCCCTGGGCGCCACAGCCCGGGGGCACGTCAGCGCGACCGCGCCTTCGGGCACTCCGTCCAGGCCAAAGAGGGCCCCCGCAGACTCGTGGGAGAGCACCGCGCCCGGACCACCCCAGAGCTGCGCGGCCATAAGGCTCTGTTGCCACGAGGCCGTGGACCCACCGATCCGGTACACGTTCGGGTGGACGAGCTCCCATGCCCCGGTTTCGAGGCGGTAGACGATTTGTCCGCGAGTGAAGCCGATCGTGCTCGCCTGGCGACGAGACAGAACCTGATGTTGGGCGGCCACCAGCTGCCTAAGAGCTTGCTCTCGTGACTTTGTGTCGCCCTGAACAGAAATATCATGTTCACTCATACACAAAAGAGTACTGAGGGGGTATGACAGTGGGCGACGCTTCCGGGCTGGGCAGGCTGAAGGTAACTGGACCTCAGCAAAGAGTGCAGAATGGCACAGCAGCCGGAGGCCACCCTTACCCGGTGGCCGCGAAGGTGGCCTTCATGCTCCCCAGGTGCCACCCGAAGTGGCCGATCATCACGCGGCGGATGACCGTCTCGGCGTCAAAGCCGGTCGCCTTGCCCCGGGCCAGCTCCTCGTCGGTCAGCGCGGCGATGGCCGCTGCCACCTCCTGCGTCCGCTGGGCGAGGAGGGCCAGGGTCTCGGCCTGGTCCGGGTCGGGATGGGCAGCGGCGTGTTCGGCGTTGATCGCGTCGAAGTCGGTGCGGGGGGCGTCGTCGGTGCGCACCCGGACCTCGACCATGTCCAGGCAGCGGGGAAGCCAGTCGGCGACGTGGTGGACGAGCACCCCGACCGGGCGGTTCTCGTCCTCACCCCGGACGATGTCCGGGCTGTTGACGGCCACCGTGCGCCACTGGGCGGGGGTCAGTGCGGCCGCGTACTCGGCGAAGGCGCCCGAAGTGCGGACCAGGTCGGCGGCGAGATCCGCTCCCGTTCCCATGGCGCCATCATCCCAGTGATGCGCGGCTCCCGCCGGGAGGCCCCGATCGCCGCCAGACCCAGCAGCACCACCGGGACGGCGGTGTTGGGATCGGTGGCCATGCCGGTGGCGAGCTGCCCGGCCCCCTGCCCGACCACCCAAAACAACACCGCCAGCCCGATGCCCAGCCCCACCCCGGCCAGCCGCACCTGGCCGTGGGCTGTCTGGGCCACGCCCGCAGCGCCCACCAGGGCCATGGTCAGGACGAGGGCGACGACCATCGCCGGCCCGCCGTGGCGGGCCCCCGAGGCGGCGGCATGCGTGAGGCCACCCAGCCAGCCGGTGGCGCCGCTGTCGGTGACCTGGCTGGCCAGTGTCGAGCCACTCAGCCGGCCGGGCAGGGTCTGCAGCAGCGCGGCCCCGATCCACAGCACCGCCCAGGCGGCGCCCAGCCAGGCGGCGGGGGAGTCGTCGCCATCGGGCCGGGCGGTGGGCCAGATGCCGGCGGCCAGCACGGCGTAGAGCACCGCCGCCCCGGGTGCGCCCGTCACCAGGGAGGCATGGCCCCCGGCGAGACCGCCGAGGCTCTCGCCCAGCACCCACACGCCGAGGCCCCAGGCCACCGAGCCGGCCAGGGCGGCGCGCACGGTTGGGCGCCAGAGCAGGCCGATGCCCAGCGCCAGCTGGACTGCGGCGAAGAGGGCGTTCCAGAAGGCGGGGTGCCCGGCGATGACGTGGGCGGCGAGCGTCACCCCGGCGACGAGCGCACGGGGCGAGCCGTCTGCCGCAGGGGCGATGACCTGGCGGGCGAAGCCCCGGGTGAACATGAAGGGCTGGAGCTGGAGCAGCCCGTCGAAGAGCCACAGCACGCCGAGGGCCACCTGCAGGTGGCGCCGGGTGATGTGGGGGAACCGCCACAGCTTGTTCACGGCAGGACTTCGAAGCCGACCCGGCCTGGAGATTGCCGGCCCGGCGGGGCGGCTACCGCCAGGGACCTGCCCCGCTACCAGCCGAGTTCAGCCAGGCGGGCGTCGTCGATGCCGAAGTGGTGGGCGAACTCGTGGATCACGGTACGGCGGACGATGGCGGGGATCGCCTCGGGCGAGCCGGCGACCCGCTCGATGTTGGCCTGGTAGATCGTGATCCGGTCGGGCAGCACCGCCGAGTACCAGTCCCCCCGCTGGGTGAGGGGGATGCCCTGGTACAGGCCGAGCAGGAGGGCGCCGGCCCCCACCGAGGCGCCGGCCGATTCCGGCCCGGGCAGGTCCTGGACCACCACGTCCACGTTGGAGACCCGGGCGGCCAGCTCCGGGGGCAACTCGTCGAAGGCCTGCTCCACGAGCGCCTCGAAGGCTTCCCGGGCCATGAGCGTCACATGGCCAGTCTAGGTAGGGAGCTACGGATCCTGCGGCGCAGGCACGTCGTGCTCCCAGGTGCGCCCTTTTTCTCGCTGCGTGTACTGCGGGCCGTTCATGACCGCCTGCCTCTTGGCGCCGAGGGCGCGGTCGAGGTCGGCGGCGTCCGGGACGGGCGGAGCGGCGGCGTCGCCCGGGGGTGTGGCGTCGGGGTCCTGCGGGGTTTGGCTCATGCGCGTCACCTACCCGTAACCCCGAGAGGCAAACGCGAGGCAACCGCGAGGCAGACCCGGTGACCCTCGGCTGCGGGTGCGGCCCGGTAGGATTGGGCGATCAGCAACCTGAACTGGGGGAGTGCGTGGCGACACAGGTAAAGATGCCGCAGCTCGGCGAGACCGTCGTCGAGGGCACCATCACCCGCTGGCTCAAGCGGGAAGGCGAGTCCGTCGGCGTCGATGAGCCGCTGGTCGAGGTATCGACCGACAAGGTCGACAGCGAGATCCCCTCCCCGGCCGCCGGCACCGTCGCCCGCATCCACGCCGGTGAGGGGGAAACCGTCACCGTGGGTTCGGTGATCGCCGAGATCACCGGTGCCGGGGAGTCCCTCCCGGCCAAGCCCGCCGCACCGGCGGGGGCCCCCAAGCAGATGCCCGACGTCGAGCGCAGCTCCGCCCCCGCACCCCCACCGCCTCCCCCGGCTCCGCCGGCGCCAGCCCGTGCACCGGCCGCGGCCTCAGCCCCGGCAGCCACCCCCGCGGCGACAGCCCCGGCGGCCGCCTCCGGCCCGGCATCCGACGGCGGTGACCCCCTCCGGGGGGTCCTGTCCCCGGTGGTCCGCCGGCTGGCGGCCGAGCGGGGCATCGACCTCGCCGCCGTCCGGGGAACCGGCACCGGCGGGCGCATCACGAAGCAGGACGTGCTGGCCGCCGCCGCCGCACCCCCCGCCCCTCCGGCTCCCGCCCCCCAGGTCCCAGCGGCAGCCGCGGCGGCACCCCCCGCTCTACTGGCCCAAGCCCCCGCCGAGGCCCCGACCTCGATCGTCCCGCCCGCGGGGGCCCCGGGCGAGCCCGAGCCCGCTCCGAGCTACGCCGGCGCCGCCACCGGCAGCGACGAGATCGTGCAGGTCAGCCACATGCGCAAGGCGATCGCCGAGCACATGGTGGCCTCGGCCCTCGAGACCGCCCGGGCGTGGAACACCATCGAGGTGGACATGACCCGCATCGGCAAGCTGCGGGCGCAGGCCGGTCCGGTCTTCAAGGAGCGCGAGGGGTTCTCGCTCACCTGGATGCCCTTCGTCTGCAAGGCCATCACCCAGGCGCTGCTCAAGTACCCCGAGGTCAACGCCACCTGGAACGGCGACGGCACCATCACCCGCAAGCACTACGTCAACCTGGGCATCGCGGTGGCGCTGGCGAACGGGCTCATCGTCCCGGTCATAAAAAACGCCGACGGGATGAACCTGGTGGGCATCGCCCGGTCGATCCGGGACCTGGCGGAGCGGGCCCGGGGCAAGCGCCTGGTGCCCGACGACGTCCAGGGTGGCACATTCACCATCACCAACCCGGGGCCGTTCGGCTCGATCATGTCGGTGCCGGTCATCAACCGGGGCCAAGCGGGCATCCTGGCGATGGACGCCGTCACCAAGCGCCCGGTGGTGATCACCGACGCCCAGGGCAACGACGCCATCGCCATCCGCCAGATGGTGTTCCTGTCCATCGCCTGGGACCACCGGGTCATCGACGGCGCCGAGGCGGCCCGGTACCTCGCCGAGTTGAAGTCCCTGCTGGAAAACGAGGACTTCTCGACCGACCTGAGCGCCTACCTTTCCGGAGCCCGCTGACGGTGCGCGTCCAGCCCCGCCCGGACACCTCCCGCACGCTTCGGGTGGTGGAGCCGGGCCTCGTGCCCTACGCCGCCGCACTCGAGTGGCAGGGCGAGCTGCACCGGCGGCGGGTGGCGGGGGAGATCGACGACGTCGTCCTCCTGCTGGAGCATCCCCACGTCTACACCCTCGGGCGCCGGTTCGCCCCGGAGCACCTGCTGGCCGACCCGACCGCACTCGCCGCCCGGGGCATCGAGCTCTACGAGGCCGACCGGGGCGGGAGCATCACCTACCACGGCCCGGGTCAGCTGGTCGGGTACCCGATCCTCGCCCTCGAGCCGCCTGCCGACGCCATCGCCTACCTGCGCAGCCTGGAGGAGGTGCTGATCCGGGTGTGCGCCGACTTCTCGGTGGCTGCCGGGCGGCGGGAGGGGATGACCGGCGTCTGGGTGGAGGAGCAGAAACTGGCCTCCATCGGGGTCAATGTCACCCGGGGGGTCACCAAGCACGGCTTCGCCCTGAATGTCGCCCCCGACCTGGCCTTTTTCGGCGGGATGGTGCCGTGCGGGTTGCCGGTCGAGGTGACGTCGCTGGAACGGCTGCTGGGCACGGCGCCGGAACCCGGGCGGGTGGTGGCGTCGGTGGTCCGGCACCTCGGCGGGGTACTGCGCAAGCGCCCCGAGCGGGTGGCGGACGCTGGTTTACTTGGGGTTACAATGCGCCCCGAGGCCGCCGTCCTGCCGTTCCCCCGGCCCGGCGGGCCGCTGCCCGATCGGGAGGGATACTCGTCTAATGGTTGATCTATGAGCCGTGCCGAGCAGACCCGCATGCGCCACGAGGCCCTCGGGCTGACGAACGCGCAGGCCCTGGAGATGCACCGTTTCATGCTGGCGGCCCGGATGCTCGACGAGCGTTCGTGGGCGCTCAACCGCCAGGGCAAGGCGCCCTTCGTTGTGAGCTCGGCCGGGCACGAGGCCTGCCAGGTGGGCACCGCCTACAGCCTCATGCGGGGCTCGGACTACTTCGTGCCGTACTACCGCGACCTCGCGGTCGTGATGGTGGCCGGCCTCACCGCCCGGGACGTCCTGCTGGGCGTCTACGCCCGGGCCGAGGACCCGTGCAACGGCGGGCGCCAGATGCCGTCGCACTGGGGCTGCCACCGGCTGGGGATCATCAGCGGGTCGTCGCCGATCGCCACCCAGATACCCCACGCCGCCGGGTTGGCCTATGCCATCAAGTACCGCCGGGAGGCCGGTGTGGTGATGTGCTGGTTCGGCGAGGGCGCCACGTCAGAGGGCGACTGGCACGAGGCCCTGAACTTCGCCGGCATCCACCGCCTGCCCGTGGTGTTCGTGTGCGAGAACAACAAGTACGCCATCAGCGTCCCGCAGTCCAAGCAGATGGCGGTGGCCACCGTGGCGGAGCGGGCGACCGCCTACGGCTTCGAGGGCCACCACGTGGACGGCAACGATGTGCTGGCGTGCTACGAGGCGGCCAAGACGGCGGTGGACAAGGCCCGCAACGGTGGGGGGCCGACACTGATCGAGTGCACCACCTACCGCTATGCCCCCCACACCTCGGACGATGACGACCGCACCTACCGTACCCGGGAGGAGGTCAAGGAGGCCCGCCGCCATGACCCGGTGCACCGCTTCCAGGCCTACCTGAAGCAGCACAACCTGATCGACAGCGCCGAGCTCGAGCGCGTAACCGAGGCGATCAAAGCCGACCTCGCCGAGGCCGTGGAGTACGTCGAGCAGGCGCCGTACCCGGCTGTCGACGATGCCCTGCGGCACGTCTTCTACGAGCGCTGACGGCAAATACGCCGAGTAAAGGGACGACGATGCCGGTCAAGAACCTGATCAACACCATCCACGACACCATGTGGGATCTCATGGCCAACGACGAGCGGGTCGTGGTCCTGGGCGAGGACGTCGGCCAGCGGGGCGGCGTCTTCCTGGCCACCAAGGGATTCCTGGACAAGTTCGGCGAGGAGCGGGTGATCGACACGCCGCTGGCCGAGTGCTCGATTGTCGGCCACGGCATCGGGATGGCCCTGGGCGGGCTGCTGCCGATCTGCGAGATCCAGTTCGCCGACTTCATCCACCCGGCCTTCAACCAGATCGTCCAGGAGGCGGCCCGCCTGCGCTACCGCAGCAACGGCGACTTCGGGTGCCCCATCGTCATCCGGGCGCCGTACGGCGCCGGGGTCCACGGCGGGCTGTACCACTCGCAGTCGGTGGAGGCGCTGTTCGCCCACGTGCCCGGGCTGAAGATCGTCCTGCCCTCCACGCCCTACGACGCCAAGGGCCTGCTGCGGGCCGCGCTCTACGACCCCGACCCGGTCCTCTACTTCGAGCACAAGAAGTGCTACCGGGGCGTGACCGGGGAGGTGCCCGACGAGGACTACGAGGTGCCCATCGGCACGGCGGCGGTCAAGCGGGAGGGCGATGTGCTCACCGTGATCGCCTACGGGCTCATGCTGCACCACTGCATGGACGCCGCCGACCGCCTCGCTGCCGAGGAGAGCATCAACGTCGAGGTCATCGACCCCCGCAGCGTGGCGCCCATGGACTGGGAGTGCCTCCTGGGCTCGGTCGCCAAGACCTCCAAGGCGATGATCGTCATCGAGGACAACCGTACGCTTGGCGTGGGGGCCGAGATCAGCGCCCGCATCGGCGAGGAGCTGTTCTACGACCTCGACGCCCCGGTGGTGCGCATCGGTGGGCCGGACATCCCGGCGACGCCGTACTGCAAGGTGCTGGAGGACTTCTTTCTCCCGACCCCCGGGCAGATCTACGACGCCATGCTGGAGTTGGCCCGCTATTGAGCTCCACCATCTTTCTGGGGGCGTCGATCCCCACCCGGGCCGCCCTGGGTGACGACGTCCCCCGGCGCCCTCCCCGCCCCCCATGGGTGCGCAACCGGCTGCGGACCGGACCGAACTACACCGAGCTGAAGGGCCTGGTGCGGGGCCTCGAGCTGCACACGGTGTGCGAGGAGGCGTCGTGCCCCAACGTCTACGAGTGCTGGGAGGCCAAGGAGGCGACGTTCCTCATCCTGGGCAAGACCTGCACCCGGCGGTGCGGCTTCTGCGACATCGCCACCGGGAAGCCCGGCCCCCTGGACCCCGAGGAGCCCGTCCGGGTGGCCTCGGCGGTCGCCGCCATGGGGCTGCGGTTCGCCGTCGTGACCGGGGTCGAGCGGGACGACCACCCGCCCATGGCGCAGGCGCAGTTGTGGGCGGCCACGATCCGGGCGATCCGGGCTGCGGTCCCGGGGTGCAGGGTGGAGGTGCTGACCGGCGACCTGAAGGGCGATCCGGGGGCGATCGGCGAGGTGCTGGCGGCCGGGCCCGACGTATTCGCCCACAACCTGGAGACCACCCGGCGCCTGCACCGCAGCGTGCGGCCCGGGTTCCGCTACGACCGGTCGCTGGCCGTCCTGCGGATGGCCAAGGAGGTGGCGCCCCGGACCCCGACCAAGTCCAACCTCATCGTGGGGATGGGGGAGACCTCCGAGGAGGTCGTGGCCACGCTGGGGGACCTGCGCGAGGCCGGGGTGGACATCATGACGATCGGGCAGTACCTCGCCCCGTCGGTGGACCACCACCTGCCGGTGCACCGCTGGGTCCACCCCGACGAGTTCGCCGAGTACCGCCGCATCGGCGAGGAGCTGGGCTTCGCCTGGGTGGAGGCCGGGCCGCTGGTGCGCTCCTCGTACCACGCCGGCAAGCAGTACCGGGCGGCGGCGGCCCGGCTGGCGGCGGCCCTGTAGCTCACCGGCCGGACCACCGGAGGTTTTTCGCGGCTTGACTCGGCCCTCAGCCCGGGTGCTACAGTGCCTCTCGGCGATGTGAGGGATTTGGGGCGCTCAATGGACGCGATCCAGCGGGACCTTGAGGACGTTGCTGCGGCGATCCGGGCCGAACTCCGTCTCGAGGCCGAGGAGGCCGAGCGGGAGGCGGCGGTGTCGGCCGGCATGCGGCGCACCCTCGCCGAGGTGGCCGCCGAGCTCATGGCCCACGGCGACACCGTTGCCGTCGAGGTGGGCGGGCAGACCTTCACGGGCACCATCGCCGGTGTGGGCGCCGACCTCGTCACCATCGACATCGCCGGCACCCGGGCCGACGTGGCGCTGGCTGCCGTGGGCCGGCTCCGGGTGGTGCGCCGGGCCCGATCGGGCGGGACCCGCCGGGCTCCGGGTGAGGCGCCCAGCCTCCGGGCCCGCCTGCTGGAGCTCCAACTGGGGGGAGCGCTGGTGGAGGTGGGCACCGCCGGGCCGGGGGCGGTGGGGGATGCGGTGACCGGCCGGGTGACGGTGGTCGGCCCCGATCACGTGGCCCTGGGAAGCGGGCCGGACGCGGACTGGTTCGTCCCGATGACCGCCGTGGCGTACATCAGGACCGTGCTATGACCGAGTTGCTATGAGGGTGCTATGAGGGTGCTATGAGGGCTGGCCGACCTCTTCTTCCTCGAGTTCCTCCTCGTTGGAGGCGCTGGGCAGGCCCTTCAGCCACACGAGGATCTCGTCCCGCAGGAAGCGGTACTTGCGGGTCCCGGGAACCCGGTGGCAGGGGATCAGGCCAGCGTTGGCCCACTTTCGGACCTGGTTTGCGTCGGTCAGGAGCATCTCAGCCACCAGCGGGACATCCATGACCAAGGGATAGTCCTCGGCCTTCGCCCGAGTGTGGAGATCATTAGACTGCACAGACATTTCCACCTACCTCCTATCGAACTCAGAGTACCAATGGATTCTGTAGACCCCTGTACCTTAGGAGAACGAGCATCTAAAATGCTAGCCCGCCGGGTTTCGATGTGCAAGGACTGTCTTAGGGAAAACGCCATCGATGGCACGCACTGAGCGTCGTGAAGTGGGCACAACGCCCAGCGTTCCGGGCGTTTCGACGGGAAACCCGGCCCCCGGAGCGCCGCCGATCGCGCCCAAGCCGGTCCGATCTCGGCTGTCGGGTGGCCATCTCGTCATGATTGTCGCCGGCCTGCTCGCCGCCCTGCTCACCTACTCGGTGCTGCGCGAGGCGAGTGGCACGACCACCGCCATCCTGGTGGCGGCCCGTGCCATCCGGGCGGGCGACACCGTGCAGGCGCCCTCGTTCACCCACGCCACAGTGAAGGGATCGGCCGCGGGTCTCGGGCTCCTGGGTCCGTCGGACATCGCATCGCTGTCCGGCGAGGTGGCCACGGTCGGCATCGCCGCCGGGCAGGCGATCGAGCGCCAGGACTTCCAGGCCCGGACGCCGGCGCCGCCCAGCATGGCCATCCCGATCGCGCTGCAGAGCATCCCGGGCGGCGTGGCGGGGGTCCCGGCCGGGGACCTGGTCGACGTCCTCGGGACGGCGGCGAACGGCACCCCCCAGGCGGTGCCCGGCCTCCGGGTGGTGACCGCCCCGCAGGCGCCGTCGTCCAAGGACCTGGCGGCCGGCAACGACACGGTGGACATCGTGGTGGCGGTGCCCACCACGGCCACGGCCTCGTCGCTGTCCATGGTGCTGACCTCGGGCAAGTACTCCATCCGGGTCTCGCCCCCCGGCACCCAGTCCGGCGACCAACCCGGCGACCAGCCCGGCTCTCCTTGACCGAGCCCGAACTCGCCGTCGTCTACTCGCCCCGGGAGTGGGCGAACCGCGTGGTGCGCCACGTCACCGATCATGGCGGCGGCCGGGTGCGGCTGCGGGTGGTGGACGGCCGGGTGGCCCTCGAGGAGGACTTCGACATCCTGGTGGCCGAAGATGTCACGTCGTTCCTGACCGGGCGTTTCGTCACCGAACTCCACCGGCGAGGCCGGGCCGTGCTGGGCGTCTACGACCCCGAGGAGCCGGCCGGCAAGGAGCGCCTCCTGGATCTCGGCGTGGACGACCTCATCGAATCGAGCGCCCCCGCCGAAGACTTCGTGCGCAAGCTGGCGTTGATCCTCCCCGAGCGCCCCTCCCCGCCCCGGCGACCGCTGGTGCCGGCGCACGGCGTCGACGCCGAGCTGGCTTCGATTGCCGCCGGGATGCGGGCACCCGCCTCGGTGCCCCGGCCCCGGGGCTGGCAGTGGGCGGTGGGCGGCCCGCCGGGTGGGTGCGGGGCGAGCGAGGTCGCCGTCGAGCTGGCACGCCACCTCCGCTCGCGGAGCGGGCCCGCCGTGCTGGTGGATGGCCAGGACATCTCGCCGTCGCTCGCCCAGCGCCTCGGGCAGCAGCCGATCCCCAACATCCGCACGGCCATCGACGCCGTCCTGCACGGATCGGGCGAGCTGGCGGGTGCTCTCCTGCCGGTGGCGGCCGGGGGCTTCGCCCTGCTGGCCGGGCTGACCAACCCGGCTGACTGGGGCCAGATCCGGGCGCAGGACGCCGCCGACGTCGTCCAGGAGCTGCGCAGCCAGTGTGCCCACGTCGTGGTGAACGTCGGGCCGATCCTCGAGGACCTGCCCGCCGCCGGCGGCCCGGACCGCTATGGCCTGACCCGGGCCCTGACCGCCTCGGCCGACGTCATCATCGGGGTCGGGTTGCCCACGCCGGTGGGGGTTGCCCGCCTCATCGGGTGGGTCGCCGAGGTGGCCACGCTGGCGCCCGGCCGACCGATCCACCTGGTGGTCAACCGGGCGCCGGCCAACCGCTTCATCCGGGCCGAGGTCGAGGCCGAGATCCGGCGCACCTACGCCCCCGCCTCGGTGCACTTCCTGCCCTACGACGAGGCGGTGGAGAAGGCGGCGTGGCGGGGGGAACTGGTGGCCCCCGGGCCGTTCTCCCGGGCGGTCGGCGATCTGGTGGAGGCGACCGGGGCAGCGGCAACCCCGGCGGCTGCGGCCCCCCGCCCCCGGCGGCACCGGGTGGCCCGAGGCTCCTGACCACCGGCCCGGGCACCTGACGCTCAGCCGGTTCCCAGATCCCCGACGTGCCCGGGTGGCATAGAGTGGCCGCCGCATGAAGGCGCTCAACCAGAGCCTTGACCGCGTGCATCTCCGGGTGGTCGTCGTCGGGCTGGTGTTCCTCGCACTGGTCGTCGCCCTGGTCCTGCGGCTGTGGTCCCTCCAGGTCCTGGCGGCCGACACCTACGCCAAGAAGGCGGTGGCCAACATCGCCCGGTCGGTGCCGGTCCTCGCCGCACGGGGCAGCATCCTCGACCGCAACGGCCAGGTGCTGGCCGACAACCGGCCGTCGTCGGTGGTCTCCGTGGACCGCAGCCAGTTCGAGGTCCCCGATGCCAAGGTCAAGGGCCAGGAGGACCTGACCGCCCAGGGTCAGATGACGCTGATCCGGCTGTCGGACGTGCTGCAGACGCCCACCTCGACGCTGGTGGCCGAGATGAACAGCCCCCAGGCGCTGCCCTACACCGACGTCCCGATTGCCACCGACGTCCCCCAGGACCAGGTGGCGTTCATCGTGGAGCACCAGCCGCAGGGGGACAACTGGTTTCCCGGAGTGTTCGCCGGTATCGAACCTCTGCGGGATTATCCGAATGGGCCGGTCGGCGCCAACATGCTGGGCTACATCGGCCCGATCAACTCGACGGAGACCGCCAGCCCCAAGTACGCCGGCGATGCCGGCAACTCCAGCGTGGGCCGCAGTGGCCTGGAGCAGGAGTACGAGCAGTACCTGCACGGCACCGACGGGAGGACCCTGGAGGAGGTCAACGCCCAGGGCGACCCCCAGGGCCAGCTCAGCGTCAAGCCGCCGGTCAATGGCGACAACCTGGTGACCAGCATCGACCTCAATGTGCAGAACCTCGTCGAGCAGTCGCTCACCGCCGGCATCGCCCAGGCGCAGACCGAGGTCGACCCCACCACTGGCAAGAAGTACCCGGCGGTGGCCGGTGGGGCCGTGGTGATGGACCCGCACAGCGGCCAGATCCTGGCGATGGCCTCCTATCCCTCCTTCGACCCCAACGAATGGGTCGGCGGGATCTCGGAAGCCAACTACCTGGCCCTCAGCCAGCCCCCCTACCCGTTGATCAACCGGATCACCCAGGCCGCCTTCGCCCCGGGGTCGACGTTCAAGATCGTGCCCGCGGCTGCAGCCCTGGGTACCGGGATGGCCAATGGAAGCGGGTTCTATGCCTGCCCCTCGCAGGTGACCCTGGACAAGCAGCTGTTCAAGAACTTCGAACCGACGGACGGGAGCAGCATCTCGCTCGCCCAGGCGCTGGTCCAGAGCTGCGACACCGTGTTCTACAACTTCGGCCAGCAGTTCTATGACCGTTTCGTCAACAACCAGGGCGAGGTGCTCCAGCAGTACGCCCGGGACTTTGGCTACGGCAAGCGCACCGGTGTGGATATCCCCTACGAGGCGCCCGGACTGGTCCCGGACAACACCTGGCTGCAAACCGTCCACAAGCAGTACCCGCAGGCCTATCCATACAACATCTGGCTGCCTGGCTACACCATCCAGATGGCCATCGGGCAGGGCGACGTGCTGGCGACGCCGCTGCAGGTGGCCAGCGCCTATGCCGCCATCGCCAACGGGGGCACGCTGTACCAGCCCGAGGTCGGCCTGCGGATCACGAAGGGCGACCAGGTCATCAAGCAGGTGGAGCCGGTGGTCAAGGGGCACCTGCCGATCTCGGGGGCCGATCTGGCCCTGATCCAGCAGGGCCTGCAGGGCGTGGTCATGAGCTCGTCGGGCACCGCCAGCCAGGCCTTCAGCGGGTTCCCGCTCAGCCAGATCCCGGTGTCGGGCAAGACCGGCACCGCCGAGGTGGGCCTCACCCCGGGCATCACCGCCCCCTTCGCATGGTTCGTGAGCTACGCCCCGTCCACCAACCCGCAGTACGTGGTGTGCGTGATGCTGGAGCAGGGCGGGTTCGGGGCGCAGACCGCCGCCCCGATCGCACGGCACATCCTGGAGGGCCTGAACAACCTGCCGCTGACCGGCATCGGCCAGGGGGCGGGCATCACGGGGTAGGCCCCAGCCGCGCTGGGGGACGCGAGCGTTTCCTGCGAGTTTGACCGCCGAAATGGCGGCGAATCTCGCACGTAACGTGTGGAACCGGCGCCGGGACCCTAGCCGCGCGGTGGAGTTTTCGCGAGGCTGACTGCTACCTGGGGCCTTTGCTCGATACGGAGGGCATGTGTATGATGCCCGCGGTACAGAGCACTCCAGCGCATCTCACTGCTATGGAGCCCGCTGCAGACCCGTGCGGGATCGCGGGGTAGGAGCGGGCGGAGCCGTCCAAATGCCGCCATCGCCCGACGCCTACACCTCGATCCGGCGGGCCGTCCTGGAGGCCATCGAGGAGAGCCGGCTCGACCCGCACAACGGGGGCTCGGCCGCCGTCCGGGAGCTGGTGGTCCGGGCGGTGGACGGCTACCAGCGCACCGCCCACGCCGGTGGGGGCATCGCCCTGGCCGACCCGGCGTCGATGGTGGAGCGGGTCACCGAGGCGGTGTGCGACTTCGGCCCCCTCTCGGGGCTCTTCGCCCGCTCCGACGTCGAGGAGATCTTCATCGAGGGCGACCGGGTCCTGTACCTGGACCGGGCGGGCCGGCTGCGCGGGCTGTCGGCGCCCACCACCGAGGCCGAGAACCGCCAGGTCATCGACCAGCTCCTCAGCCAGACCCAGCGCCATCTGGACGCCAAGTCGCCCCTGGTGCAGTCCCGGGTGCTGGACGGCGCCGCCCGGCTGTCGGCGGCGATCCCGCCGGTGGCCGACCGGCTCTCGGCCACCCTGCGCAAGTACACGCTGCGCAAGGAGACGCTGCCCTACCTGGTGGAGCGGGATTCGCTCACCCCGGCGGCGGCCGGGTTCCTCTGGGCGCTCATGCAGTCCCGCTCGAGCACCATCGTGTCCGGGCCGCCCGGCGCGGGCAAGACCTCGCTGCTGGCCGCCCTGCTGGCGGCGACGCCCGCCCACCACTGCATCCGCTGCGCCGAGGAGATCCGGGAGCTGTCCGCCCCCATCACCCACGGGTCCTACTACGAGGCCCGGCCGCCGGCGCTGGACGGCACCGGGGAGATCTCGCTGCGGGACCTGGTCAAGTTCCTCCTCTCGATGCGCCCCGACCTCATCGTGGTGGGCGAGGTCCGGGGGTCGGAGGCCTTCGAGCTCACCCGGGCGGTCAACGCCGGGTGCGGGTTCTGCTGCACGGTGCACGCCAACTCGGCCCGCGAGGCGCTCACCGCCCTGGTGAATGCCGCGATCATGGCGGGGGAGAACGTCGGCGAGGGGATCGTCCGGAAGGTCTTCGCCTCGGCCATCGACTTCGTGGTGCACCTGGACCGCGACGATGTGAACGCCGTCGCCCCGGACGAGGAGGTCCGCCGCCAGATCATGGAGATCCTGGCGGTGGTGCCGGCGATGACCGACGACTTCTCCACCGAGCCGATCTTCGTGCGGGAGGCTCTCGGGCTGCCCCTGCGCTGGACCGGCGCGGTCCCGCCCGGCGCCGAGCTGATCGAGCGGGCGCTGCCCGAGGGGGCATCGCTGCCGGCGATCCTCGACGGCCGCCAGATCCCGCTGGCCCTCGGTCTGGGCGACGCCCTGGCGAGCGTAGCCAGGGGCGGAGCGCAAGCGAGCGTAGCCCGGGGCGGAGCGCAAGCGAGCGTAGCCCAAGGCGCGAACGGCGAGGGACGGGTTCCGGGACGGGGGGCCTACCCGTGATCCTGCTCGCCTCGCTGGCGGTGGGGGTGGTGGCGTACCTGGCCGTCGGCCTGATCACCGGGTTCACCCCACACCTGCGCCGGCTGGTCCGCCCCGCCCGGGAGCGCCCGGACCGCCAGGTGTGGCTCATCCAGGCAGGCTCGGATCTCTCGGTCGCCCAGTTCGTCACCGGCTCGGTGGCCGCCGGGGTGGTGGTGCTCGCCCTGGTCGCGCTGCTCACCGGCGACCCGCTGGTGGCCTTCGTCCCGGCGGCGGCCGCTGGGCTGCTGCCCGCCGCCTACTTCGGGCGCCGGCGGGCTCGCCTGCTGCTGGAGGTGCAGCAGGCCTGGCCGGACGGGGTCCGCCACCTGATCGGGGGCATCCAGTCCGGACTCTCCCTGCAGCAGTCGATCGCCGGGCTGGCGAGCTCGGGCCCCGAGCCCCTGCGGGTGGCCTTCGACCGGTTCACGGTGAACGCCCGCATGATGGGGGTTCCGGCGGCCCTGGAGGTGGTGAAGGCGCAGCTCGCCGACCCCACCTCCGACCGGGTCCTCGAGGTGCTCCTCCTGGCCCACGAGCAGGGCGGACGCATCGTGGTCGAGGTGCTGCGCGACCTGGCTGACGCCACCGCCCGCGATCTGAAGACCATGGAGGAGATCGCCTCGGACCAGGTGGAGCCGAAGATCAACAGCTGGGCGGTCTTCGCCCTGCCCTGGCTGGTCCTGGTCCTGCTCACCGCCACCCAGGGCTCGATCCGCCGCTTCTACGGCACCCCGGCGGGGGCGGCGGTGATCGTGGTGGCGGCGCTGATGAGCCTGGCGGGGATCCTGATCGTGTACCGGCTGAGCCGCCAGGCCCCCGAGCAGCGCGTGCTGGCCGGGCGCCCGCCGGGAGCGGGGGTGGCCCGGTGAGCATCGATGCCCGCATGGTCCTGGCCGCCCTCCTGGCCGGGGTGGCCGTCGCCGGCCTGGCCGCCCTGCTGGTCCCGCCGACCCCACGGCTGGCGGGCCGGGTACGCCCCTACACGCAGGTGGCCCGGGCCCGGTTGGGGCGCACCGCCGATGCCCCGGCGGTGGCCGAGCCGGAGCCGTGGCTGACCGGGACCTCGCTGCAGCGGCTGTTCGGCCCGCCGCTGGCTGGCTTGGCGGGCGGGCTGGCACGGGTGGTGGATGCCCGCAGCGACGAGGGCCTGCACCTCGACCTGCGCCGGGCGGGGTACGGGGAGCTGTCGGTCGAGGCCTACCGGATGCGCCAGCTGGGGGCCTCGGCCCTCGGGGCGGCCGCAGGCGTCGGCCTGGGGGTGGCGCTCAGCTCCGCAGTCCTCGCCCTCGTGCTCGGGGGCCTGGGGCTCGTGGTGGGGGCCACCCGCTGGCGCTCCCGCCTCGATGCCGGCATCCGGACCCGGAGGGAGCGCACCCGCATCGAGCTGTACACGGTCAACCAGCTCCTCGCCATGCACCTGAAGACCGGCGGTGGCCCCATCCAGGCGACGCAGCGGATCGTCGCCCGGGGCTCGGGGATCGTCGTCGATGAGCTGGGCGAGGGCCTGCGCCTGATCGCCGGGGGGATGGCCCCTTCCGACGCCTTCGCCCGCATCGCCGCCCTCACCGCCGAGCCGCAGGCCGCCCGTACCTACTCCCTGCTGGCGGCGGGAGCTGAGCGGGGCGTCGATGTCGCCGCCGCCCTCCTGGCCTTCAGCGAGGACATCCGGGACGGGCGCCGGGAGGACCTGCACCGGGCCGCCACCCGGCGGCGGGCGACCATGCTCGTGCCGATCATCGCCCTGCTGGCCCCCGTCATGCTCCTGCTGGTCCTGGCCCCGATCCCGAGCATGGTGTTCGGTTTGCACTAACGGTGTTGAACGATCCATTGGAAGGAGGTTCGTTTGGAACGTATGCAGCTGATGCTCCTGGTGCTGTGGAGCCGGGTCACGGCGGTGTGGGACGACCCGGAGGGGTTCACCACCGCCGAGCTGCTGGGCAACGCCGCACTCGCCATCGCCGCCCTCGTGGCGATCTGGGGGGTGCTGCGCATCATGGGGCTGAACATCGTGACGATGATCACCAACAAGCTCAACGCGTTCTAGGGCAGGGGCACCCCCGGGAGGGGGGCTTCGTCACCATCGAGTTCCTCGCCGGCGTCGTGGGGTCGATGCTGGTGCTGGTGGTGGTGGCCAACCTCATCGTGTTCCAGTACGGCCGGGGAGCCGTCCGGGCGGCCGTGGACGAGGGTGCCCGCCAGGGCGCCCGTTCCGGTACCCCGGTGGCCACCTGCACCCACCACGCCCAGCAGGCACTGGACGACCTGCTGGGGGCCGGGCGCCCGGGGTCGATGGGGGCTGCCGTCACCGTCAGCTGCGCCGAGGCCGCGGGCAATCTGGTCGCCACGGCCCGCGGGACGTGGCCGGCCTGGCTCCCGCCGGTGCCTGCCTGGAGCTTCACCGTGACCGCCTCGGCGGTGGAGGAGCCCGCCCCGTGACCCCCCGTGGCCAGCCGGCGGAGGAGGGCTTCGTCACCCTGGAGCTGGTCCTCGGCCTGGTGGTGCTGATCCTGCCGATCATGCTCCTGGTGCTCACCCTGCCCACCTGGTTCGCCCGCCAGAACATCGCCCGGCTGGCGGCGCAGGAGGCCGCCCGCACCGCCGTGCTCGACAGCTCGCTCGGCCAGGGGACGTCGGCGGCCCAGCAGATCGGGGCCAACTACGGCCTGGCGAGCGGCGACATGGCGGTCTCCTTCGCCCCGTCCTCGGGGCTGCAGCCCGGCGACAGCGTCACTTCCCAGGTCACCGTGCGCATGCCGGCGGTCACCATCCCCGGGCTGGGCTCGGTGGGCGGGTTCTCCTGGACCGCCGTTTTCAGCGAGCAGGTCGATCTCTACCGGAGCGCCCCGTGAGACGGCTGCGCCGGGCCATCCGGGCGGGCGAGGGGGGCTTCCTCACCATCTGGATGCTCGGTCTGTGCTTCCTGCTCCTCGCCCTGGGCGGCGTCAGCGTGGACCTGTGGCACGTCTTCGCCGCCCGCCAGCAGCTGGAGGGCATCGTGGATGCGGCCGCCCTCGCCGGGGCCTCGGGCATCAGCCCGCCCGAGGCGCAGCAGGGAGTGGTCCGCCTCGACGCCGCCCAGGTGACCCGGCTGGTGCAGGCCAGCGTGGCGGCCCAGCTTGACCGGAGCGCTCTTGTAAGCTGCTGTGTCGTGGATCTTCAGGGGACGGAGGTCACCGTATCTGCCACCGGGCATGCATCGCTCACGCTGCTGCGCCTCCTCTCGGGCCAGGCGCAGGTGACGTTCGACGTCTCGTCGACTGCCGCCGTGCACCGGTCGCCGTAGAGCCGATGCCGTGAAGGTCGAGACCCCGCCTGAGAGCCCCCGACCAGTCCCCGAGGAGCCGGCCCGGGACTCGTGGGTCCGCCGCCACCTCCTCGCCATCTGCCTGGCCGTGTTCTGCACCGCCGGTGCGGTGTGGGTGGTCCAGCAGGTGGGCTTCAAGGGGCTCATGGACGTCGAGCAGCAGAACCAGGCCCCACCCCCCGCGGTGCTCGCCAAGGAGGCCGCCGAGTCGAAGACCTTCACGCCAATCGTCCAGCACATCTACGACGTCACCAACCAGGCCCTGCAGCAGCGCGACGTGAGCCTGCTGGACGACATCTACGTGCGCACCTGCCAGTGCTTCAGTCAGGCCAAGGCGGAAATCGACCAGCTGCTGTCCTCGCACGAGATCCTGCGGGGCGACGGCCAGCAGCTCCTCAAGGTCGAGGCCCTCACCGTGCAGCCCAAGGCGGCGCTGCTGCAGGTCACCGACAAGGTGGCCCCCTACCCGGTGGAGAACGAGCAGGGGCAGGTGGTCGGGCAGGGGCCGGGCCGGGTGCCCACCCCGTTCACGATGGACCTGGCGCTCACGAACGGGACGTGGAAGGTGAGCGACATCGTGCTCCAGGACGACTCGCTGCCCTAAAGGGCGCTGCACCAAAGGGCACGGTGGTGCTTGGTACGCTGGCTGGTGCGTGGCGTTCATGCGCCTCGCGGACCTGCTGGAGGGCACCGGGCGTGACACGGGCATCGACCACCTTCCGGCAGCACGGCGCCGGTACACCTCGGGCGGCCGGTGCGATCCGCCGGCCGGCGTCACCGGGCCTGCGCAGCCAGGAGGAGGCCCTCCTCCAGCTCCAGGCCAGCGCTGGCAACCGGGCGGTCGCTCAGGCCCTGTCGGGCCCGGCCCTGGTGGAGGTCCAGCGCCTGGTGTACATCGGCCAACAGGGCGGCTGGCGGCAGAAGACCGGGCGCAGCTGGCGCACGCTGCACGGGAAGCTAACCCGCGACCGGCCGGCGGTCGGGACCATGCTGACCGATGCCATCCCGAGGTTCTTCCCCAACAAGGACGAGATGTCGCGTTGGGCCAAGGGCGAGATCGACTCGATGGGCTACGTCACCAAGGAGCGGACCTGGGTCAAGGTCCATCCCAACTCCTTCACGGTGATCGGCGAGAACCACTCGGCCACCACCATGGCCGACCTGGCGCGGGGGCTCCACACCTCCCGGTTCCTGTATGAGCCCTACACCGAGAATGTGGCCGCGGCGACGAATCCCGCCCTGCATGCCGCGGTGGCCCGCCGCCGGGGGATGAAGAACACCGAGATCGGCAGGGCGGCGGGCAACCGGGCCCACGAGGCCGAGGATCTGCACCCCAAGATCCTCCGCGGCCTCACCGGCCTGGAGGAGTCCACCCCGGCGCGCAAGGTCAGGGGAACGCCCGCTGAACTGCGCCTGCTGGGCTGGGCCATCCTGGACTCCGCCCGGGCGGAGCCGGCCGCCGGCCTCGCCACCTACCTGGGCAACCGGGCGACCCTCGACACGCTCGCGACGACCCTGGTGGCGCTGCCTGACGGCACGGCCAAGCAGGAGATCGACCTGCGGTGGGCGATCTTTACGCCCTTCAAGAACGAGTGGGCGGCCTATGCCCAGCACAAGATCGACGCAGTCCGGGCGGCCGCCGCTCCAGCCGACATTGCGGCCTTTGACGACCCCGCCGCCGGCTGGCGGGTGGCGACCGGCGCACACCGGACGCTCGCCGGCGCGGGCGACTACCAGGCGGACCCTGCCCACGAGATCATGCGGGCGGAGCGGGCCCGGGACTTCTCGATCTTCCAGCACATCAAGAAGGCCCGGGCCGACGGCGATCTGTTCTTCGGATTGGGCGAACTCCACCAGAACCGCCTCGCCCGCATCCTGGACGCCCAGGGCATCCACCACACGGACATGGTCACGTTCATGGACCAGCAGAGGGCACAGTTCACCCCGCCCTAGGACCTCGCTCCGCCCGAAAGTGTCCAGCAGCAAAGACCGATTTGGGCTGATCGTTCGAGGGAGCAGTCTGCCGGCTCGCGGCCTCAGCGCAGCAGGTCCACCAACTGGCGGGCGTTCACCTGGGCGTTGTCCCGGTAACAGTTGTTCATGAGCACGTGCACCTCCCGGGCCTGCCCGGCGAGGGCCTGGATCCGGGGCACCCAGCCGGCGAGCTCGTCCTGGCTGTACAGGTAGGCGAACCGGGGTGTGGCAGTGGCGTGGGTGGCCTCCCAGGCCTCGGTGTTGCGCCCGTGGAAGCGGACGTAGGCGAGCGCCGAGCTGGTCGCCTCCGCCATCGGCGGCAGGCTGGAGCGGAAGCCCTGGGGCATGTCCACGCACGTGAACGGGAGGTGGTGCTCCCGCAGCAACCCCAGCGTGCGCTCCCGGTTGCGCTCGTTGACCCAGGTGGCGTTGCGGAACTCGACGGCGATCTGGTAGTCGGGCAGCCGCCCGGCACACTCCAGGAGGTAGTCGCGGCTCTCCGCCCCGGGCAGGAACCACTCGGGGAACTGGAAGTGCACCACGCCCAGCTTGCCGGCCGAGTGCAGCGGCATGAGCGCCTCCCGGAACTGGCGCCACACCTCATCGAGGGCCTCGGCGGGGAGGTGGGAGGCGTAGACGAACGGGGATCCCTTCCCCTTCTTTCCTTCTCCCTCGTCGGCGGGCGGCCGCAGCTCCTCGGGCAGGGACTGGCGCCGGGTGGGGTGGCGGGTCAGGAGCGAGTAGGCCTTGATGTGGAAGGTGAACTCCACCGGGGTGCGTTGCGCCCACAGGGCGGCATTGCGCTCCGTCGGCGGGAAGTAGTAGGTGGAGTCCACCTCGACGATGGGGAACTGGCTGGCGTAGTAACGCAGGCGGGCGTCGGCGGACGTCGCCTCAGGCGGGTAGAAGGCGTGGCTGTCGATGAGGGTCTTGTCCGTCCATGAGGCGGTCCCGACCAGGACGGCCCCCACCCTGCTGGAGTGCGGCTGGCCGGCTACGCCCGGGAATGGCCGGGGCTGAGCGTGAATCCGTCGCCCGATGCCCGCCGGGCAATGGGCGGGAAGGAGGGTCGCACCCGGCTGGCGTGGGTGTTCTCCCGGGCTTCCCTGCTCTCCCTGGCTTCCCTGCCCTCCTTGCGGTTCAGCGGCTCCAGGCGAAGGACTGTGGGCGGCTCGGCGTTGGCCTGGACGGCGGCAACCTTCGGGAGCTCGTGGACCGGTTGCGCCGCCCTGAGGTCGATGACCGTCCAGCGGGCGGCGTCGTCAGCCGTGCGGCTCGCGGCCGCCCGCACGGGGGCGGGCGCGCCGGCCACGGCCGGGTGGCGGGGCAGCTCGGCGATGCGCCGGGCGATGGGCTTCACCTCGGCAGCCCGGGCGGGCCGTTCCACCGGCCGGGGGAGCGGGCGCCGGACCCCGGTGACCTTTATCCGGGCAGGGCGCTCTCCCGAGGCGAAGCTGGCACGGGGACCAATCGGCTCCAGGCTCCGGTCTTTGGCCCATTCCACGTGGGGTTCCTCCGATGCCGGCCGCGGGCGGGGACTGGCGGCCTGCCGTCCCGCCGGGTGACGGCCGGGGCGGGAGGCGCGGTTGGCGGCCTCGTCAGCCGAGCGGGCGACGGCGCGCAGCCGCGGTGCCGTCTGCGTGGCGGCCCTCACCCGGTCGTCGGACTGCTTGGCCGCTTCGGCCCGGGCGGCAACGGCGGCCAGGTGGCGTTCCCACGGGGTGGCCTTGCGTTCGGGGGCGGGGCCCTCCGCCCGCTTCGGGCGGCCCTCGACCGGGACGCTGAGGTCCTCGGGCAGGCGGGCGACCGGGAGGTCCACCTCGGTGAAGCTCAGCGTGTCGGCGGTGGCCCAAGCCAGGCGCGGGCCGCTGGCGGCCAGGCTGCCGAGCGACCAGCCATCGGCGGGCCAGCGGGCAGGGCCGGCGTCGAGACCGGAGGCCTTCTCCGAGCGGAGACGCCGGCTGGTGGAGGTCACTACCACGGTGGGCTGCTCGGACGACGGGGCCGATTGAGCAGGCGCAACCTCGGGAAAGTAGTCGTCACGGATGCGGCGGTCCCGGGCAAGACTCCGGCGAGCCCGGTGGAAACGGCGGATGCTTCGGTTGGCGTCTGGCACGGAGCGCCACATCCACACCACGGCGCAGATGGCGACGAGCCAAAGCCCTACTGCGAGCAGGCTGATAACGAAACCTCGGATAGGACCTCCCCCCTTCCAAAGATCAAGGGTCCTAGCCCTGTCGGACGGAGGCATCCTAGACCGATCGACTCGGCGATTGCCACCTTTGGCGGTCCGCCAGGCGGCACACTGTGCTTGCAAGCCAACAAAACCTTCTTCACTGATCACGGTTTGACACCAAAACCACAGCGTGCGCAGAATTGAGCGGACGCTCGATGGCGGGGGGCCGGGAGGCACGCGGGGATGCGGGACGAGCTGCCGGGGACCACGAAGGAGCGCATCGTTGCCGCCGCCCTGGAGACGCTGAAGGAGGAAGGCTTCGCCGGCACCAGCGCCCGGGCGATCGCCCGGCGGGGCAACTTCAACCAGGCGCTGATCTTCTACCACTTCGGTACCTTGAACGATCTCCTGCTCGCCGCGCTCGACCGCACCAGTGCCGAGCGTATGGCTCGCTACCGGGAGGCGGTCCGGTCGCCGGGGAGTGTCGAGGACCGTATCCGGATGGCCACGGATCTGTACCGCGAGGACCTCGAGACCGGCCACATCACGGTGATCTCCGAGCTGATCGCCGGCAGCCTCGCCCGCCCGGACCTGGGCCCCGAGGTGGTCGCCCGGATGGAACCCTGGGTGGAACTCGTGGAGGAGGTGCTGGCCGACGTGCTGGCGTCCTCGCCGCTGGCCGGGCTCATCCAGCCCCGGCCTCTGGCCTTCGGTGTGATTGCTCTCTACCTCGGTGTGGATCTCCTATCGCACCTGGACCAGGACCACTCCCGAGCCGACGCCCTGTTCGAGACGGCCGGCCGCCTTGCACCATTGCTGGTCCCGGTGCTCAGTGGGTTCACAAACCCGGCAAGTATGCCCAAGCCCGGCACCGTTCGCAGCCTGGGGGCCCGCCGGTCCCGGCCCTGAGGGATCCTCAGGGCGTATGGGGCGAAATCGTGGGCCCAGACTGATCGTCACCTGTTGACAACCTGAGAACGACGCTGAGAAAACCGTAATCTCTTTTCAGGTTTCGACAGTCTTTGGTCGGTCTCCGGACGGTCCTTGCCCGTTTTGGGTAGTCACAGGCTCAACTGGGGGCGGCCCTCCATCGGGCTGGAGGCCTCGGCGTACAGGCGGTGCGGGATGCGGCCCGCCTGCCGGGCCAGAAGGCCCGCGGTCACGGCGGCGGCCATCGCCTCGGCCATCGCCACCGGGTCCTGGGCCCGGCTGATGGCGCTGGCGATCAGCACCCCGGCGCAGCCGAGCTCCATCGCCCGGGCCGTGTCGGAGGCGGTGCCGATGCCGGCGTCGAGGATGACCGGCACCGAGGCCTGCTCCAGGATGATCGCCAGGTTGTACGGGTTGCGGATCCCCGCCCCGCTGCCGATGGGCGACCCGAGCGGCATGACGGCGGCGCAGCCCGCGTCCTCCAGGCGGCGGGCCAGGATGGGGTCGTCGTTGGCGTACGGCAGCACCACGAAGCCCTCGTCGACCAGGGTCCGGGCGGCGACCACGAGTTCGGCGCCGTCGGGCAGCAGCGTCCGGTCGTCGCCGATGACTTCGAGCTTGATCCAGTGGGTGCCGAGCGCCTCCCGGGCCAACCGGGCGGTCACCACCGCGTCCCGGGCGGTGTAGCACCCGGCGGTATTGGGCAGCACGTCCACCCCGTGGTCCGCCAGGACGTCGAGGACCGAGCCCCGGGCGGCCGGGTCCACCCGGCGGAGCGCCACCGTGGCCAGCTCGGCTCCGCTGGCGGCCAGGGCCGCCCCCAGGACCTCCAGGCTGCGGAAGCCGCCGGTCCCGAAGATCAGCCGGGAGCCGAAGACCCGGCCGGCGATCTCCAGCTTGTCGGCGGCGCCGGGTGGCGCCCCGGGTGGCGGTTGCGGCGCACCGCCCTGCACCGCACGCACAACCTCCAGGCGCTGGCCGTCGGCCGGCCGGCACGCCTCCCAGGTGCTGCGGGGGACGACCTCACCATCGAGGGCCACCGCGATGCCCCGCAGGTCGGCCATCCCGGCGGCGGCGAGCACCTCGGGCAGGGTCGAACCGTCCGGCGCCTCGACCAGAGCCCCGTTCACCCCGAGGTTCACGAGGCCCTCGCGGGGGCGGGGTTCGCTCGGCGAAACCGGTCGGGGAGGAAGGGCCGGACCAGGTCGGGGACCGGGGCGCCGGCGAGGACGTCGCCCAGGGCGTCGGCGGTCACCGGGGTGAGCAGGATCCCGTTGCGGTAGTGGCCAGTGGCGATCAGCAGGCCCGCCGGGCCGGTGCCGACCGGGCCGAGCAGGGGGGCGTTGTCCCGGCTCCCCGGACGCAGGCCGGCCGAGGCCTCCACCAGTTCCAGCTCGCGCACCGCCGGAACGGCCTCGATGGCCGCCCGGAGCAGCTCGAACATGCCTCCGCCGGTGAGCGACTGGTCGAACCCGCGCTCCTCGACCGTGGCGCCCACGACCACCTCGCCGCGCGCAGGGTCGCCCGGCCCGGCGCCCGGGAGGGCGCGGGGCACGAGGTACACCTCCTCGGTCCGGACGATGTGGCGGATGGGGAGCCCGTCGCCCGGCCGGGGCCGGAGGCGCAGGATCTGGCCCTTGACCGGGCGCACCGCCTCGCGCACCGCCGCCGGCACACCGCCGATCCCCCCGGACCAGCACCCGGCGGCCAGCACGACCCGGCCCCCCTTCGGGTCGAGGCTGACCTGGTCGAAGGTGACCTGCTCGCCGCCGTCCAGCTCGGCCCCGGTGCACACGCCGGAGTCCACCAGGACGCGGCGCACGCCGGCACCGGTGCGGATGGTCCCGCCCGCGGCCGCCAGGGCCGCGCCCAGGGCCGCCGTGAGCCGGCGGGGGTCCACCTCCTGCTCGGCGGTCAGGATGCCGGCCCGCACCCGGGGGTGGAGCCCCGGCTCATGCTCCCGGCAGGCGGCGGCGTCCAGCCAGCGGGCATCGAGCCCGGAGGCCGCCTGGAAGGCGTGGAGGTGGCGCAGGGCCTCGAGCTGGTCCCGGTCGAGGGCCACGAACAGGGTCCCGGGTGCCGCCGAGGCCAGGTCGTGGCCGCTGGCGGCGGCCAGCTCCCGGCGGAAGCCCGGGTAGCGCCGGGCGCTCTCCAGGGTGAGGGCCAGCAGGGCCTCCTCGCCGTAGGTGGCCTCGGTGATGGGGGCCAACATGCCTGCGGCATGGAACGAAGCGCCGCCCCCGGGTTCACCCCGGTCGAGCACGACCACGTCCCGGCCGCGCTGCGCCGCCCGCCAGGCGATGCCGAGGCCGATCGGCCCGGCTCCGATCACGAGGGTGTCCATACCCAACGAGTATGTAATAGGACGGGTCGGTACCAGGACAGGAGCAGCCGCTGCCGGGTGGTGCGGGGCGCCCTACAGGCCCTTCAGGAGCTTGCGGGCAAACCGGATGATGAACGCTGCCAGCACGATCAGCAGGGCGGCCGCGGCGATGTAGCGCAGCTTCTGGGCCGTGCTGGTCCCGCCGCTGGGGGGATCGCCCGCCAATGCCTGCACCGACCCGGTGGTGAACGACGGCACGGTCTCGGTGGCGGTGGGGATCGCCTGGCCGAAGGGCAGGTTGGGGGCGAACGTGTTGTCGATGGGGGCGATTGTGTTCCCCCCCACGGTGATCGGCTTGAGCTTGGGGGGAGCGATTGGGGAGGGGGGAGCGACGACCGACAGCGTCACCGGCTGCACCGCCACCGGCTGCGGCGTCACCGCATTGCTGGGCGACGACGCGGCCGAGCTGATGCCCGCCTTGGTCAGCGGCGAGCTGCGGACGGCGATCACCTCGTAGGTCAGGGCCGAGCCCTGCGGGGCGGCCGGGTCGTTGAATGTGGTGGTGTTCACCGTGCCGATCGGGCTGTATGCCCCGCCGGTGGAGCGCAGGACCTCGTAGCCGGTGATGTCCGGCTCCGGGTTGGCCGCCCAGGTCACCGTAGGCTGCCCGCCGGCGAGGACGGCGGCCACCTTGGACGGTGTCGAGGGTGGGTTGTTGACCGAGAGCTGGCTGACCTGGGAGCTGGCCACGTCGCCCAGCAGCGAGACCGCGGTGGCCGAGATGGAGTACACGCCGTTGTAGGGCGTCTGGGTGGCGGTGTTCCAGGCGAACGCGATCGTGTCGCTCAGCGTCGAGGCCAGCAGTTTGTAGTTGTGGCTCACGGTGGCCGAGGCGGGCAGGGCCGGGATGCCCTTCCCGGGCACGATAGCCACCGAGAAGCTCGACAGCGAGTCCAGGCTGCCGGAGTCGAAGTGCACCTGGTAGGTCCCAGTGAGCGTCGTGCCGCTGTCCGGGGTGCACTGGTGGGCGACGTCGTCGGTGGCCCCCGACGGGGACTGCCAGTCGGTCACCGACACGTCGATGAAGGTGGTCACGTTGCCGGTGCAGGGCGACGCCGCGGCCCGGGCCGAGCCGGCGAAGCCGAACGGCGCGACCGTGAGGAGCGCCCCGAGCAGGCCGGCCGCCAGCCGCGGGGCCCGGGTCATGAGGTCAGGACCGCCCGGGCGACGAGGCGGTTGGTCTGCTGGCCGGGCGGGTTGCAGGTAGTCAGGGTCAACAGCTTCTCCTGGGTGGGGAATGAGATCACGGTCCAGTCCGTGGGCTGGACGATCCAGGGGTTGTTATGCCCGTCAAAGGGCGGGAGAACCGTATAGGTAAAGCTCTCGAAGGGGGTCTGGAGCACGATCTTGTCGCCCGCCACCAGCTTGTTCAGGTCCCCGAAGGGATGCCCGTTCATGGTCCGGTGCCCGGCGATGGCCACATTGCCGGTCTCGCCGGGCAGCGGCGACTGCGGGTAGTGGCCGGCGCCGACATTGAGTGCCTCGTCGGTCACCCCCTGGACGACGACCTCCTTCACGTTCAGGGCGGGGATCTCGATGTAGGTGATGGGGCTGCCGGTGCCGAAGTCGCGGCTGGCGTACGCCTGCAGTGCCCGCAGCCGCTCGGCGCCGGTCTCCTGCCCGACCTGGTCGAGCTGGTGGCCGAGGGTCGCCTGCTTACGGCCGGCGACGACGTCGGTATAGAAGGGGTAGCCGGCCACTGCGATCCCGGCCAGGATCAGGACCAGGGCGAAGGCGATGAGGGCGATGGCGAGCTTCTTGCGGGGTTTGCCCCGCCGGCGCTCGGGCGGGCGGCCGGCTTTGCCGCCCCGGTTGGCGGGCTGCGGCCCGCCGGGCAGCGCCCCGGGGGGTCCGCCGGTGGGCGCCGGCCGGGCCGGAGCCGAGGCGGCGACCGGCACGGCGTAGGGGTCCGCCAGCAGCTGGGCAGGCCCCGCGGGACCATTTGGTCCGGCCGGTCCGGCCGGTCCGGTGGGCTCCGCCGACTCCGGGTCAAACAGCGCTGGCCCGCCGGCCTCGTCGGCCTCAAGCGACCGGGCCGCGGCGGCCAGGGCCTCCGCGGTGGGACCGAGGCTGGCGGCCGCTGGGGACCTCGGGGGGCGCGCGGCGGGCGGCTGTGGTGGGCTGCCGGGGCCGCCGGAACCTGCATTCCGGCCCGGCTCTTCCGGTCCCCCCGCGCCGGCGGCGCTTGCCGGGTCGGGACGTGGCATGGCCCTTACTCTACCCGCGAAAAGCGTTCCAGCCCGCTGTGGACATGCTGGCGATCAACTCGCGGCTCGTCGCGGCTCGGCCTTTGGGCTACGCCGTCCGGGTCAACTTCCGGGCGTACCGGGTGAGGTGGACGGCCAGCACGATCAGGATCGCCGCCGCGGCGATGTACTTGGCGGCGTTGACCGGCGTCACCTTGCCGATGGCGGGCAGCGAGATCGACGACTGGCTGCCCTGCGCCGGCGGGGCCTGCACCGGGGCGGGGACCGTGGTGGTGACCGCCTGCTCGGGGATCTTGCCCGAGTAGGGCAGCAACGGCGCGAACTGGACGACGTTCGGCTGGGGCAGCTGGATGACCGTGGTGGGCAGCGACGGTGCCGTGACCTGGTTGGGCTTCGGTGCGGTGAGCGCCACCGGCTGGAGCTGGGGCAGGCTGCTGGTCCCGGTCACGCCCTTGGCCGCGGCGACCGGCTTCGGCGGGTCCACGGTGGCCACCGAGTTGGGCAGTGTCGGGCCCGAGGGTGCCGGCACCGTGACTGCGGCGGTCTCCAGGTTGGTGGGCGGGGAGGAGCACGGGGCGGCCTTGCCGCACGAGGTGATGCCCGAGGAGTAGACCGGGCTGGAGCGGACGGCCACCACGATGTAGCTGACCGGCGTGCCGGCCGGGGCGGCGGTGTCCTGGTAGCTGGTGACGCCCGCCGCGGTGTTGAAGGCGGCGGCTGAGCCGGACCCGCCCGAGCGGAAGACCTCGTAGCCGGTGATGTCGGCTTCGGGGTTCGGGTTCCACGACACCACGGGAGTGCTGCCGCTCAAGGTGGCCTTCACGCCGCTCGGGTTGGCCGGGGGGTTGTTGACCAGGATTTGCGTGGCCGCGGTTCCCGGGGGGGTCCCGAGGAGGTTCTTCGCCTCGGTGCCGGTGGCGTTGATGGTGTACGTCCCGTTGGCCTTGGTGCTGGCGCCGCTGTTCCACTGGTAGGTGGGCACGGTCACCGAAGCCTGGGTGCTGTTCGCCGGGGCGTTCCAGCTGTCCGAGCCCACCACCGCTCCGCCGCCGTCGGTGATGCTGATCGAGACGCTCGACATGGCGCACAGAAGGTCGCTGCAGCTGGCGCTCACATTAATAGGGACGGTGCCCTGCTCGGCGGCGTTGGCCCCCGGGGAGTTGATGACGACGGTCACGTTCGAGGTCGCCGCCCCCGCCGGGCCGGCGAGCGGGCCCATAAAAGAAAGGGCGGTGAAGCCGAAGGCGGAGGCGGCGAGCGTCCCCGCAGCGACAAAAGAACAGGAGAGACGACGAAGGTTCATCGCTGGGGGGACGCTCCTTGCCTGACTGGGCCGACTCCGGACTGACGGGTGACCTGGCGGTGGACCACGATGAAAAAGAGACCTTCTGCTACCTGATGTTACCGGGTGGTCGAGCCCGGAACGATGTTCTTCACCGAGGTCAGCTGGGCCCGGACCACGATGCGCTGCGAGGCGGTGCCCTCGGGCGTGCACGTGGTGAGGGTCAGGAACGGCGCCGTGGTCTGGGCGATGACCGTCCAGTCGTTGGGGAGGGTGGTCCAGACCCCGGGGTGCCCATCGACGGAGGCCACCACGGTATAGGTGCACTCCTGGAACGGGGTCATCAGGGTGACCGTGTCTCCCGTAGCCATCTTGTTGAGGTCCTGGAACGGGTGCCCATTCATGGTGCGGTGCCCGGCAATCGCGACATTGCCGGTGTTCGAGCAGGGGAGCGGGGTCTGCGGGTAGTGCCCCGTGCCAGCGGCGAGCGCCTGCGACGAGGTGCCCTGGACGACGATGGTGTCCAGCCCGATCTTCGGGATCTGGATCTTGGTGAGGGGGGAGCCCTCCGCCAGGGTCGCCTGACCGGAGGTGGTGCCGACCTTCACCGGGTTCTCATACGCCGCCTTGAGCTTGGCCGAGGCGTTCTGGAGCTCGGCTCGCAGTACCTTCTGCTTGTTCTCGGCTCGGATGTTGGTGTACTCCGGATACCCGAGGAGACCCACGGCCCCCACCACCATCACTCCCGCAAGTACCGAGAGGATGGTGGCGAGGAGCCGCCGAGCCTTCGGGGTCGCCTTAAGTGTCACTGAGCGATCCCTCTTCTTTCCTTACTGGCGATGCGTCTGCTTAGGTACCGAACCTACGCCCGGGAACCGGCACGCAGCCGGCGGCTCTTGCGCAGGAGGTGTGCGGCAGCCGTGGCGACGACCAGACCGCCGGCCCAGAAGACATACGTCGGGCCACCGGTGATGGGCAGAGCCGGAGCTGCGGACTGCACCTTGGCGATGTTGCCGGCAACCGAAGCGCTGGCAGATGCCAGGTTCAGCCGGAGGCCACCGTCGAAGGCGGAGGGCGAGGAGGCGCCGAGGCCCTCGAGGGCGTCGATGCCCACGCCGGTCGACTGTGCGGTCACGTTCGCACCTGTGGCGGACGGCGTGGCGCTGGCGACCTTGATCTGGGTCTGCAGCGGGGTGCCGGCCAGCAGGGTGAGGTCACCGGCCTGGTCGGTCGAGCTGAGCAGCCCGCCGAGCAGCCCGCTGAGGCTCGGGATCGAGACCGGGAGGTCGAGAAGCGGTGCGCCCGTCAGGTTCAGCGGGTCGCCGACCTTGATGTG
>DASTWV010000046.1 GCA_035765775.1 Actinomycetota bacterium
GGCCGGGTACGTGGCCGTGTACGCCAGCCGCATGGACCGCTGCACCGTGGACGGCGAGGTCGCCGAGCCGCAGCCGGGCGGGTTCTACGGCGGCTGGATCACCAGTGACGTCGTGGGCCCGTTCAAAGGCGTACCGGGCTCGATGTTCTGGTAGCTCCCCCACTGGGCCGCGGCCGGATCGGGGTAGTTGCGCTTTGGGTCCGGAGGGGTTGAGGGCGAAATGGAGTCGTGGGGACACTCTTTCGACCTCAACGTGGCCGCGGCCGGATCGGGGTACTTGCGCCGTGGGTCCGGAGGGTGTTGAGGTCGAAAAGGCGTCGTGGGGACACTCTTTCGACCTCAACGTGGCCGCAGGCGGGTGGGCTTGGGGTACTTGCGCCGTGGGTCTGGAGGGTGTTGAGGTCGAAAAGGCGTCGTGGGCAGGCTGTCGCGAAACCAGCCTCAGGCCCTCCCTGAACCGCTGACGGGCCGTTTTTCGTCACGATCCCTCGGGGTTGGGCCACCCCTCGGCAGCTGATGCCGCCTGCAGGCAGAGCGCCTCGAGCTGACCGACGAGGTCCCGCAGCTGACGGGCGTTGTCGAACCAGGCCTGGTAGCGGCCGAGCTCCTCCTGGGTCAGGCGCCGGGTGACGGTCTTGCCGGCCACCTTGCGGGTCCACTGGATGTAGGGACCATGCAGCTGCGGAGGGTCCGCCTTGCACCGGCACCCTGGCTTGCCGCAGCCCATCCAGCGCACCAGCAGGGTCCCGGGGAGCAAGGCTCCCTCCTCGGCGATGGCGGCGATCTCGCTGGCGAGCGCCTGGCGCCGGCGGTCGAGGTCCGCCGCCCCGGAGGTCATGGCCCCCATTGTCCACGAGTTTCCCCCACGGGTTTCCCTCTGAAATCCTTGCATCCTTCCTCAGTCCCCAGTATAATACTGGGGACTAGAGGGAGTGTGATGATGGCCCATTTCTACGTGGCCCCGCAACGCAACCAGGACTTCTTGCTGGCGGTGAACATGGCGGACTGGCTGGAGAAGGGGCACCTGGCGTTCTTCGTCATCGACGTCGTCGCCAGGCTGGACACCACCGCCCTGCACGCCCGCCACCCCAACGACGGCGCCGGCAGGCCTGCCTACGACCCCGACATGATGCTCGCCCTCGTGCTGTACGCCTACGCCAACGGGGTGCGCTCCAGCCGCCGGATCGAGGCGACCTGCCGCACCGACGCCGCCTACCGGGTGATCTCCGGCGCCCTGGTGCCCGACCACTCGACCATCGCCCGCTTCGTCGTCGATCACCAGGGCGCCATGGAGGGCCTGTTCGTCTCCGGGCTCCGCCTGTGCCACGCCGCCGGGTTGGTGGACCTGTCCGTGCTTGCCCTCGACGGCACCAAGCTGGGCAGTGACTCTGCGCTCGACCGCAACCGGGACGCCGAGTGGATCCGGGCACGGATCGGCGAGCTGATGGCGGAGACGGTTGCGAGCGAGACCACGGTGGCCACCGACACCCCCCTGTTCGACGTGGCGGGGGCGGGCGGCCTGGCCACGGCCAAGGGCCGGCGGGCGGTGCTGGAGGCGGCCCTGGCGGTGATCGAGGCCGACGACGCCCAAGCAGCCGCCGCCGTTGCGGCCAAGACTGCGCTGCAGGCCAAGGAGGCCGAGGCCGGGCGCAAGGTGCCGGGGCGCAAGCCCCAGGACCCCGCCGCCGCCCTGGAGCGGGCACGGGTCGACCGCGCCGCGGCGCTCCAGGCCTCTGAGCAGCGGGCGGCCAGGCGGGCGCAGCGGGTTGCTGCAGCCGAGGAAGCCGGGCACAAGCTTGGTGGCCGCCCCCCAGGCCCCGACCTGGCCCTGGCCGCCGCCGATGCGGCCCTCGCCGCCGCCGAGGCGGCCGCAGGTTCGGCACCGCCACCGCCCCGGCGTCCCGTCAACATCACCGATCCCGAAAGCCGGATCATGAAGACCAAGGACGGATGGGTCCAAGGCTTCAACGCCCAGGCCCTCGTCACCAAAGACCAGATCGTGGTCGCCGCCTCGGTGACCCAGGACGCCAACGACGTGGGCCAGTTCATCCCGATGCTGGCCCGGCTGAGCGCTACCCTCGCCGCCGCCAGGGTGGATGACCCGGTCGAGCTGATCCTGGCAGATGCGGGCTACTGGAGCGACGCCAACGCCACCGCCGAGGGTCCCGAGCGCCTCATCGCCACGATCAAGGATTGGAAGCAGCGCACGGCCGCCCGGGAGGCGGGGACCACCACGGGGGAACCACCCGAGGATGCCAGCCCCCTGGAGTCCATGGAGCACCGCCTGCGCACCGCCGAGGGGGCAGCCGCCTATGCCCAACGCTCCTTCATGGTCGAGCCCGTCTTCGGCGACCACAAGCACAACCGGGGCCAGCGGCGGTTCCGCCGGCGGGGCCTGGCTGCTGCCAACGCCGAGTGGCACCTCATGAACCTGACCGGCAACATGAGGAAGCTCTTCGAGCACACCAAAGCGCCGGCCGCCACCCCTGCCTAACAGCTAAAGCAGCACCCACGACCACCGGGCGCCTCCCAGTTTCTTCCCCGCGCCCTGCGGCGCTGACCGACGGCCAGTCCCAACCGTTGACGGAGCCAATCAGCAGGCGCCCCGCCCCCGGCTTCCCCTTCGATCCATTTGGCAGATGTGTGCCCGGCCCCATTTTTCGACAGCCTGTGGGGACACTCTTTCGACCTCAACGTGGCGGTGACCGGGCCGGCCCGTCCGCCGGTTGGATGAAACTGGAAGCTGGTGAAAGGGGAGCGCATACTCGCCCCATGAAGCATCTGAGCCGCGCCGAGTTGGAGGCCGGGCTCGACGCCATCCGGGCGGCTCCCACCACCGTCGGGACCCTCTCGCTCATCGTCCGCCGGCCCGCGGTCGACGAGCGGGAGAGCGTGGACACTGGGGTCTTGGACCTCGAGCACGGGCTGATCGGCGACAACTGGCTCACGCGGGGATCCAAGTGCCCGGACGGGCTGGCGAACCCCGACCAGCAGATCACCGTCATGAGCATCCGGGCCGCCGACCTGGTCGCCGTGGACCCCGACCGCCGGCCGTGG
>DASTWV010000047.1 GCA_035765775.1 Actinomycetota bacterium
GAAGCGCAGTGGCTCCAGCGCCGGGTTGGTGCCCACGGGCACGGCCTCGAGATGCTCGAGAAGCGTCGGGCCGGCATACCAGGGGGTGTGGGCGGAGCGGTCCACCACGTTGTCGCCGAGCAGGGCGGAGACGGGCACGGCGGCGACGTCCTCGATGCCGAACCGGCCTGCGAGCCGGGCGAACTCGCCCACGATGTCGCCGAAGACCTCGGCGTCCCAGCCCACGAGGTCCATCTTGTTGACGGCGAGGGCGACGTGCCGCACGCCGAGGAGGCCGGTGACGGCGAGGTGGCGACGGGTCTGCTCGACCACTCCGTGGCGCGCGTCGACCAGGATCAGGGCGAGCTCGGCGGTCGAGGCGCCGGTCACCATGTTGCGCGTGTACTGCACGTGGCCCGGGGTGTCGGCGAGGACGTAGGACCGGGTCGCCGTCGAGAAGTACCGGTACGCGACGTCGATGGTGATGCCCTGCTCGCGCTCGGCGCGTAGCCCGTCGGTCAGCAGGGCCAGGTTCGTGTACTCGTCGCCCCGGGCAAGCGAGGTGGCCTCGATGGCGAGGAGCTGGTCCTCGAAGATGGATTTGGAGTCGTAGAGCAACCGGCCGATGAGGGTGGACTTGCCGTCATCCACCGAGCCGGCGGTGGCAAAGCGCAGCAGCTCGGCGGTCAGAAGTAGCCCTCCTTCTTCCGGTCCTCCATCCCCGATTCGGTGATGCGGTCGTCCGCCCGCGTGGCACCCCGTTCGGTGATGCGGGCGATGGCGATCTCGCTGATGACGTCGGCGACCGCCACCGCCCCGGACTCGATGGCCCCGGTGCAGGAGGCGTCACCCACCGTGCGGAAGCGCACCAGGGCCTCGAAGGGCTCCTCGCCGTCCGCCAGGGTGATGTGATCGGTGACTGCCAGCAGCATGCCGTCGCGGCGGAAGACCTGCCGGTTGTGGGCGTAGTAGATGTCGGGGATCTCGATGTCCTCGTGGGCGACGTACAGCCAGATGTCGTACTCCGTCCAGTTGCTGAGCGGGAACACCCGGATGTGCTCGCCGCGGCGGTGCCGGCCGTTGTAGAGGTGCCACAGCTCGGGGCGCTGGTTCTTGGGGTCCCACTGGCCGAACTCGTCCCGGAACGAGTACACCCGCTCCTTGGCCCGGGACTTCTCCTCGTCCCGCCGGGCCCCGCCGAAGACGGCGTCGAAGCGCCCCTCCTCGATCGCCCGCAGCAGGGTGACGGTCTGCAGCCGGTTGCGGCTCGCCCGGTGCCCGGTCTCCTCGACCACCCGCCCGGCGTCGATGTCGTCCTGGACGTGGGCGACCAGCAGGCGGGCGGCGAGCTCCTTGGCCGTACGGTTCCGGAAGGCGATCACCTCGGGGAAGTTGTGCCCCGTGTCGATGTGCAGGATGGGGAAGGGCAGCGGCGCCGGCCAGAAGGCCTTGCGGGCCAGGTGCAGCATGACGATCGAGTCCTTGCCGCCCGAGAACAGCAGGACCGGGCGCTCGAATTCAGCCACGACCTCCCGCAGGATGTAGATGGACTCGGCCTCGAGAGCGTCCAGGTGGGAGAGGCCGGCGGCATGGTGGGCCCAGGGGTCCGGAATAACCTCTTCTACCGCCATCGCTCCTCCGCATTCCCCCGGCAGGCCTGGGCCCTGCCTGCGCCCGGCGTACGCCGACGGCGCATGGTACACGACCTTATTAATGTTTGCACGGAACAAAGTGTCGAATATTTTCGGCAGGGGCTGAGATGCATCTGCCCGGCCTACCGGGGCCTGCCAGGGGGCCTACGGACCGTTGAAGGCCGGCGACGCGGACCCTCCTTGGCTCATCCCGCATTCGCCGCGGTCCTGCGAAGGCAGTGCGGTCTGAACCGGGGGGTCGTGGTCGTGCCCGGGGGATCTAAGGCCGGCCGCTTTCTGGTTCTCAAGGACCAAAGCCGCTCTGTGGTGACACTCCTCAAAGATTTTCAAGATTTCTTGCCACATCTCGTGCATGGTTGCGGCTTGGGTGTGGTAGACTAGAACACATGTTCGAGCAACCGACCACGGATCTGTTCCCGCCCGAGGACTTCGGCACCGAGGCCCTGGGGGA
>DASTWV010000048.1 GCA_035765775.1 Actinomycetota bacterium
TGTCAAGGGCCGTTGAGTTCTGCCCGGTGACGGCCACTACACCTGCCCAAGGATGGCCACGAAAACTTGCCCACTGGCGGCCGTGGGGAGTGCCGGTAGGTTTGGCTTCTCGGCCTCACCTCCCCCTGGTGGACGGATCGGTCGGGGGCTTCCTGCGGGGAACGCCGGGAGGTTGGCCGTCGCCGTTGCCGAGGGCCTTCACCCCCGCCCCGGACACCGCCTGGGCCAGCCGGACGCTTTCCCCGGAGGTCTGGCACACGTGGGCATGGTGCATGAGCCGGTCCACCATGGCCGTGGCCAGGGTCTTGGGCATGAGCTCGTCGAAGCCGGCGGGATGCAGGTTGGAGCTGATCGCCAGGCTGCGCCGTTCGTAGGCGGCGTCCACCAGGCGGTACAGCCCCTCGGCGGCGTCGGTGGACACCGGCAAGAGCCCGATGTCATCCACAATGATGAGCGACGCCCGGAGGATCCGGCTCACGACCTTGGCCACCGAGTCGTCGGCCCGGCAGCGGCGCACCATGGCCCCGAGTGACTCCAGGGAGAACCAGCTGACCCGGTGGCCGGCCTCCACGGCGGTGTGCCCGAGCGCCTCCAGGAAGAAGCTCTTGCCCGTGCCCGACGGGCCGCACACCACCAGGTTCTCCGCCCGCCCCACCCACTCGAGGGTGCGCAGGGCCGCCTGGGTGGGCAGGGCGATCGAGCAGGCGGCTTCGTCCCAGGAGGAGAACGTCTTGCCGGTCGGGAAGCCCGCCGCGCTCGCCCGGGTGGTTGCCGCCGAGCGTTCCCGGCCAGACAGCTCCTCGGCCAGCAGCACCCGCACCACCTCGGCGGGGTCCCAGCGTTGCGCCTTGGCGGTGGCGAGCACCTCAGGGGCGCTGCGGCGCAGGTGCGGCAGGCGCAGGCGGCGGGTGAGCGCCTCCAGCTCCTCGGGCAGGGCGGGGGCGGCAACCGAGACGGTCATCGCCCGATCACCCCCCAGGCGGCGGTGCCGCCCTGCAGGCTGTGGTCCTCGGAGGCGGCGCTGGCACCCTCGGCAGCCCGGGCCCGGTGGTGCAGGATGGCCTCCAGGTCCCCGTCGGCGAAACGGCCCATGACCGCGGCGTGGCCGAGCGCCCAGTCCACCCGGCCAGCGCCCACGATCTTGGCCAGCGCCACCGCTGTTGCCATCTTGGGCCGCACCCGGGAGACGCCCGCCTCGCCCGCCGCCAGCAGCCATTCGGCCGCCCCGGCCCCGAGCTGCAAGAAGGCCAGCTCCTCGGGGTTGCGGGCGGTGGGGGTGCGTTGCAGGGGGTCGCTGCGCCGGGGGGAGAAGTGGGCCTCGTCCACCCGGGGGTTGCCCGGCGTGGTACGCCGATGGCGGGCCACCTCTGTCGGACCCGTGCGGGACACCGACACGATGATCACGTCCTCGCCGTGGCCCCGTACCCAGACCTGCTGGCCGGCAAGGGTTTCGGGGGCGGAGTAGGAGCCGCCCTCGAACTCGACCATGGGGGTGGTGGTGCCCACCCTGCGGGTCACCCCGAAGGCGACGGTGTAGGGGTGCTCGGGGAGTCGGTGCAGGCGGGGACGTTCCTCGGCCAGCATCTCCCCGGGGGCACGGCGGGTCACCCGGTGGGGCCGGGCGTTGACGAGCTCGCCGAAGCCGCCACAGGCCTCCTCCAGCTCGGCGAAGCTGGCGTAGGCGGGGAGCAGGTTGGTGTCGGTGGGCACCAGGTCGGCTTTGGCCACCCGCACGGTCGACTCGGACCCGCCCTTGCTGGCGGGATCCGCGGGCACACAGGTCTTGATCGTCAGACCGTAATGGCGGGCGGCCGCCACCATCGCCGGGTTGCGGATCGCCACCCCGGCGACGTGCTCGATGGTCACCGTCTTCTCGTTGTCGGTGAGGGCATAGGTCGGGCAGCCGCCGAAGTGGCGCAGCGTGGTGTCCAAGCACGCGATGACGCTGGGCAGGGAGCGGTCCAGGATGGGCAGCACCACCCGGAACCGGCTCCACGCCAGCCAGGCGCAGAACAGGATGGTGCGGCGCCCCCCGATGGCGGGCCCGTCGCCGAAGTCGTACTGGAACCACAGCCCCGGCTCGGTGATCCAGGGCCGGTGCACCCGGCGGTTGCCTGCCCGCCAGGAGGCCTTCACCTGGGCCACGGCCCGGCGGGTGGTGCGCTCAGATCCCGGGTAGCCGAGCGCCGCCAGCTTGTCGTGGGCGACGTCGGCGCGGATCTTGCCGTGGCTGAGGTCCACCCATTCTTCAAGCTTGGCCAGGTGGTCGTCGATCAGCTGGGACCTGTGGAGTGGATCGGCGCTCAGCATGCCGGCCGCCCGCTGGGCGACGTAGTGCTCGACGGTGTGGTGGGAGCAGCCGGCCAGCTCCGCGGCGTCCCGGTAGGACTGCGTCAGGTCGTAGGCAGCAAGAATTTCCATGATCTCCTCGGCAAACTTCACGTGGTTCCCTCCCTCGGGGTGGCTGGACGTAGGCGCGCTCAGCACAACCCCGGGAGGGGACCTCAAGGTGGATTTCGGACGGACCTCAGACGGTTGGGCAGATCTGCTGGCCACCGCTGGGCAGTTTTCGTGGCCGCCAGCGGGCAGGTTCGTGGCCGTCTACGGGCAGTTTTTCATGGCCGCTAACA
>DASTWV010000049.1 GCA_035765775.1 Actinomycetota bacterium
CCGTCAAGGGCCTTCGGTCTGCTTCGCAGACGGCCCTCGGTTGGTCCGGGAGGGGAAAGGCAAAGGCGAAGCAAACCGCCGCTTGACAGCCCGACCCTCATAGGTGTCCCACTGCCCGGGACGAATGTCCCCGACCTCAGCCCGAGGGGCCGCATGTGCGGACCCGGAACGACGGCGTGGGTCCGGGTGCCCCTTGACCCGGCAGATGTTCGTGTCAGAGCCCGGACCCGGACCGCCGCCCACATCATCACGGGGAGGTTTCTTCGCCCTGTAAAGCACAGGTCTTCCCCCTGACTTGCACCACAACCCAACCCATGAAGCGCGCGACATGAAACCAGGCACGCCCGCTGGGTAGAAGTGGAGGGCACACTGCGAAATGGAGCCCAATTGTGGACAATCATCGTGCGGCAGAGTTGCTCGATCATGAGGAGGAGCGCCTGAGCGGGCTCCGGCACACCACCGAGCTGGAATCGCTGGCGGCGGGCTCAGAGATGGACAGCATCTCCGAGATCGCGGACTACGACCAGCACCCCGGCGACGTGGCGACAGAGACCTTCGAGCGGGAGAAGCGGCTCTCCATCCTCGAGACGGTCGAGGCCGGGCTCGCCGACGTCGCGGCCGCCCGGGCACGCCTCAAGGCGGGCACCTACGGCATCTGCGAGGCGTGCGGCAGGGCGATCGGGGACGAGCGCCTCGCCGCCCAGCCTGCCACCCGCTTCTGCCTCGAGGACCAGGAGAAGGCCGAGATCAGGCATTGATCCGCGGCGCTTCGCCGGGGCAGTCTTGTACCGCACAGGTTGCGTAGACCACGATGGCCTCGGCGGCGTTGCCCTGCGGCGTCTGAGATCTGCCCGGCGAACGAGAGGGCCCCCACCGCGAGGGCCCTCTCGAACTCGGGCTGCCGGTCAGACGTCGCGCGCGATCTCGTAGACGTTGGACGAGCGGAACTCGATGGTGGCATCCGCGGGCACCTTGGCGTTGGCTGCGACCCGCAATGCCGCTTCCTCTGAGTCAAAGACGAGGAAACTCATGGCGTTCTGGCCGGAAGCCGCCCAGGTTCCCCGGACGAAGCCGGGAACCGTCTTCATGAACGCCACGAGCCCGTCCAGCTCGCGGTCCTGATCGCTCGGGGAGAACCCGGGCTTGAGTGATGCCTGAAATACCAGTGCGTGCATCGTGCTCCTCCTTTCGTCCCTCACGGGACAGTTCGGTTCCTGGCGGCTGCGTCAGATGGCGACAGCTTCGACTGCACTGATGGGCCCTGCGGTGTGGATGACGCGCCCGGGCTGGAATCCGGTGGAGCGCAGGAGGGCTCGCAAGTCCGAGGGCCGCCGCTCCTGGCCACCGGTCACGGCCAGCATGAGGACATCCAGGGTCTGGCTGACCAGATCGACCCCCTCGTCAGGCAGGAGGTGTTCGATGATCAGCATGGTGGCGCCCGGCTGCGCCGCACGGCGGATCGCCCCGAGGATGGCGGCGGCTTCCCGGTCCCGCCAGTCGTGCAGGACCTCCATGAGCAGGTAGAGATCGGCGGCGGGGAGCGGATCGTGGAAGAAGTCACCGGCTTGGGTACGGAGCCGTTCGGGATGGGGACCGGCGCCGCCGACTACTTCGGGAAGGTCGAATAACACGCCCCGGGCTTCCGGGGCGACCGCCAGGATGGCGTGCAGCAGATGACCCCGGCCGCCGGCGATGTCGGCGATGGTTCCGAACGGCCGGAAGTCGTAGGCGGCCAGGAGGTCGTCGATGTCCGCCCGTGCCTTGTCTGCCATTGCCTGGCCGAACACTGCGGCTTCCTCTGCGTGGCCTTCGAGGTAATGAAAGAAGCCCGCGGGGTCGACGCATTCCGCGCCGGGGCGGCCGGTGGCGGCGGCGTGATCCAAAGCGGCGATTGCCGCCCGCGCCACCGGAAGGCCATTGATGCGGGCGAACGACCGCATCGACCGCGGGTGGTCGCTGCACAGCAAGCGGGACACCCGGTTATGCCGGAACCCCTCACCGGCGCACTCGAAGATGCCATGGGCGCAGAGGAGCCGCAGGAGGCGTTCGAGCGCCATCGCGTCCACCTGGCAGGGACCCGCCAGGGCTGCTGCCGGGAGCGCCTCGTCGCCAAGATGGTCAGCAACGCCGACCTCCGCCACCACGTGCAGGGCTCGTGAGGGAACCACCGCCTGGGCGAGTCCCCAGATGACCTCATGGGGCGCCCGGGTGCCCGGCTCCGTCGCTGGTTCCGTTGTGGTTGCTGCCATTTCCGCCTCCCTTTCTCGACGTGGCGTGTACACCAGCGACGATAGGAAGGAGGCTGCAGCAGGTCATCCGCCGGATTGCTCAGGCGGCGTACTCATTTCTCGCCGTGGATGGTGCCCTGCCGCTCGAACCAGAGCGCAACCTGGGCCCGGTTGCGGAATCCCAGCTTGGTCAGGATGTGCTGCACGTGGTTCTGTGCGGTGCGCTCCGAGAGCACGAGCCGGTCGGCGATCTCCCGGTTGGAGAGACCCTGCGCCACAAGCCCGGCTACCTCCCGCTCCCGGACGGTAAGCGGCCCGGGGGCCGAGCGCTCCACCGCATCGAGCACGTCCTGCATCCGCCCGGCAACCGCATGCAGTCTCAGCGCCCGTGCGGCGTCGAGATGCTCAGCGGCGAGTGCCCGCGCCCCTTCCCGATCGCCCGGCGCGTCCCGGAGGAGCAGGGCCGCAGCCTCATCGCTGGCGCTCTCCAGCTCGTATCCCGCGGCACCGGCCTCCCGGCTGAGCTGGCGGGCCTGGCCGAGGAATGCCGCGGCGGCGTCACGCTGCCCCAGATGCAGGGCGGCCTTCCCAAGCCAGAGTTCCACCGGACCCAGGTAGGTGGCCGCCCCCAGACCGCAGGCGACGTGATGGCCGCGGTAGGCCTGCAGCCAGTCCTGGAGTACCTGGACATCCTCGGGTCGGCCCAGCGCGATGGCCGTCTCGAGCCCCAGAGCGGCGCCCAACAACACGACATGGGGGGGCGGGCGCCAGTGCGCCACTGGCCCGAGGGAACGCCAGAGGTCGCCTGCCTCTCCGAGCCGTCCCTCACCCGCCAGGTCATGGGCCAGGGCGAGATCGGCGATGAAGGGCGGACGTCCCCCCGGCGTGCTGCTCTCCAGCGCGGTCCGGGTTACGCCGTCCAGCCCGGCGTGCCGGGCAATGCCGGACAGGACCGCGGCGCGCCGGTTCGGAGGCTCCGGATGGTCGCCCCACGCCGCCAGGCCGATCGCCTCGTCGCTCAACCGGCGCGCCTCGGCCAGCCGGCCCTGCGCCTGCGCCAGCACCGCCCGGGTGTGAAGCACCTGGTACCGGGCGAGCGGGCTGCGCAGCGCATCGGCCAGCACCGCCGAGCGATCCAACTCGCCCGGGATCCGTCCCAATCGGCCTTGTTGGAACAGGACGTCCACCCGGCAGAGCCGACCCCGGAGCTCGACATCGGCCCGCCCGGCGGCCTCCCCCAGCCGGGTCAGGCGGTCGGCCACTTCCTCTCGCTCCGCCAGTTTCCCGGGGTGGGCGGCCACGACCTGCCGTGCCCGGAAGGCGGCCACCCGGGCAGCCAGATCACCCGACGCCTCGGCAACGCGCACCGCCTCGGCGCTGGCCTCCTCTGCCGCGTCATTGTCGGGGAGGAAGATGAAGGTCTCGGCGAAACGCGCCGACAGCCGGGCGCGGAGGGGAGTCGGATCGGGGCCGAGGCGGTCGAGCACCTCCCGGCACATCTGACGCGTGGCAAGGTCGAAGCCTGGTTGGCCGACCGGATCCAAGACCAGGGCCGCCTCGACCACCAGGTGCGGACGGGCTTGGTCCGGTGCCGACTCAAGGGCAGACATCCGGCAGCGATGGCAGTCGCCCAGCGCGCCGGCCAGGTTGTGCGCCCGGGCCGCGCCGAGGAGCAGCCTGCTGCGCGCCTGGGCGTCGATCTCGGCTCCTCCGACCGACGCGGCCTGCTCGTAGAGCCGGGCGGCGTGTTCGTACCCCAACTGCGCCATGGCCAGGTCGGCCGCACGCTCGAGCCAGGAGGCGGCGAGGCCGCGGGAGCCACCACTGGCCGACGCCGCCCGGTGCCGGGCAATCTCGAACAGGTGGGGGCCGGCCTCGCTGCCGTGGCGGGCTTCGAGCGCCTCGGCGGCGCCCCGGTGCAAGGCGTGCTGCACCGCGGGCGAAATCCCTTCCAGGACAGCGCCGTGGACCAGGGCATGGGCGAACCGGTGGCTGGCGGGCGGGAGGCCCGCCTGCAGGAGGCCTGCGGCGACGGCCGGTGCGAGCGCCTCCAGGCACGCGCCTTCTGCGATGGCCAAGACGCCCGCCAGCACCGAGGAGTCGAACTCCCTCCCCAGCACGGCCGCCCCCTGCACCGCGGTCTGGGTAGCCTCAGGCAGGCGGGCAAGCCGGGGGCGTACGGCGGTGCCCAGGTGACCCCGCCCCCCGGCCCGTTGCTCGCCCAGGCTGATGGCCGCCTCCCGCACCGAAAAGGGATTGCCGCCGGTCAGCGCCGTGATCCCGGCGAATTCCGACTCGGTCACCTCGGTGCCGGTCAGCGACTCCAGCTCCCGGCGGACGCTGTCCGGCTCCAGGCCCACCAGCGGGAGGTCGTGGACCCGGCGTAGCCCGGCCAACCGCTCCACCAGGCCGCCGGGGGCCGGATCCCGGGTGTTGATCCAGACCAGACAGCGCGCGGCGGGCAGGCCCAGGGCCAGCTGCCGAAGCAGGAGAAGCGACGCCTCGTCGGCCCAGTGCATGTCCTCCAGGAAGATCGCCAGGCGCTCCTCGGCCGCCGTCGCCGCAAGCACCCGGCTCACCGCATCGAAGACCAGGAAGCGTTCCTCAGCGCCGGTCTCCACCCACTGGGCTTTGGCTCCCTCACCCCACAGCCGGCGAAGCGGCGCAGCCACCGCCTGGTCGCCCGCGATGCTCAGGATGCGGGTCGAGGTCTGCAGGGCTCGGAAGACCTGCCTCCAGGGCCACAGCGGAGGGGTGGCCACGCTGTCGTCGGCCATCCCCCAGGCCACCGCGAACCCGCGCCCGGCAGCCCGCCCCGCCGCTTCCTCGGCCAGGCGGGTCTTGCCGATGCCCGCCTCCCCGCGGCACAGCACCACCGCCGCCTCGCCGGCTTCGGCGCGTGCCAGGGCGGCATCCACCACCGCCAATTCACGCTGCCGTCCGACGAACTCGGTACGCCGCGGTGCCTGCATGTGCCAATTGAAGCACCGCTCGCGGTGGGCGATGATCCAGCCTCCCCCGGTGTCAGGCGCGCCGGGCCCCGGCCAGTTCGGGGAGCCGCTCGGCCACCTCGGCGGCTGCCGGCATGGCGGCGATCTCGGCGGCGATCTCCCGGGTGCGGCGGTGCAGGTCACCACCGGCCAGCATCGAGTCGACCGCGGCCGACACCATCTGGGCAGTGAGGTCGGCCGGAACCGTCAAGGGGGCGGCCATCGGGCCGATCTGGGTGGTCGTGGTGGCGCAGACCACCGCCGCCCCCGCCCGGGCGCAGGCGGCGGCCACCAGGGGCTGGTCGGTTCCCAGGGGCAGCAGGCAGAGCGGGACCCCAGCCCCCAGCGCACCGTAGACCGTGCCCCGGCCGGCATGGCACACGACCCCGGATGCCTTCGCCAGCACGGCGTCCTGCGGGATGTACGCCGCGGTCCTGACATTGGCGGGCAGCGGACGCAGCGTTTCCACGGCAGCGGGGTCGCCGGTCGTCATCACCACATCGATGTCCCGGCCCTCCAGGGCCTCGGCAATGGTGCGGAATACCGGCAGCAAGCGGTTGACCACCGTCCCGAGCGTCACGTAGACCAACGGCCTCCCCCCGAGGTCGTCCAGCCAACCGGGTGCCATCACATCGCTCCGGCGGGCGTATACCTCCGGCCGGATGGCCCAGCGCCGGGTGTCGGCCGCCAGGTATGGGTTGGCCAGCGCCGGGGGCGTCCGGTCCAGGTAGGCATCGCCGGTCAGGCTGGTGAGCTCGGGATCGGGAGCGAGGCCCCGTTCCGACCGCAGGCTGGCGAGCACATCGCCCAGCAGCAACTGCGCCACCGGCGCCGGCATCGTGTCGGTGACCCCGAACACGGCCACCGGAAGGTTGAGCTCCTCGGCCGCCGCCCAGGCCCCGAAGTCGAGGTTGTCCCGCACCATCAGGTCCGGGGTCCAGGATCCGGCAAGCTCCACCAGCCCGGCTGCCTGCGGGCCGGACGTGAAGCCGGTCAGCCAGCGCAGCTGCTCGATGGAGGATTGCCGGGCGAAGTCCTCAGTGGGGGGAGTCCCTGCCCAGTCTGCTCCGGTAGCCACCGGGGTGAGCCCCACGGCCTGCACGGCACCGCCGAAGGAGGCAGCGGTGGCCACGCGCACCTCATGACCGCTGTCCTGCAGTGCCCGGGCCAGTGGGGCAACTGCGCTCAGATGGCCGGCACCGGGGATCAGGGTGAACAGCACTCGCACGGAACGTGACTGCATGACCAGCCTCCTTAGTTCAGGTTGCCTAATGTCACTGCATTGAAGCTGTAGTGACGTGGGTGGTACTGTAGCGTCGGTTGTGGACGACGTCAAGGCCCCGATGACCTACCGGCAACGCCAGGCCGAGGAGACCAAGGCGCGGATTGCCACCGCGGCCCGGGACCTCTTCGCACGCCAGGGGTACGCCCAAACCAGCATGGAGGCGATTGCCGCCGAGGTGGGGGTGGCAGTGCGGACGGTCTATGCCGCCTTCGGGACCAAGAAAGCGATCCTCGGCGCCATCTGCGAGCAGTGGCTGGAGCGTGCCCAGACACTGGTGCTGGTCCAGGAGGCGATGGCCGCGCCCGGAGCCCGCCGCCGCCTGGCTCTGCTTGCCCGGGCCGTCCGCCTCCAGTGGGAAGAGGGGGGCGACATCCTGACCATGTTGGAGGTCGCGGCTGCCGGTGACGCCGAGATCCGGGCGATGGTTGACGGTTGGGCCGGGGCGCGGGCGGCAGCCATGGGGCGGGTGCTGGCCGGCGTGGAGAGTGAGCTCGTGGCGTCGCTCGGGTTGGCCGGTGCCACCGCCGTCGTGCGGGCGATGACGGCGCCCCAGCTGTACCAATCGCTGGTCGGCGACTCGGGCTGGCTTCCAGATCAGTTCGAGGAATGGCTGGGCGAGGCGCTCGCCTCGCTGCTGCTGCCGCCCAAGGCCCGTTCCCGGGCCCGCACCCAGGGATGACCATGGGACCGTTGCTTGAGCGTGAGGACGAGCTGGCGGCGGTCGATCGGCTCCTCGAGGGGGGCGGGGTGCTCATCATCGAAGGCCGGGCCGGCATCGGCAAGACGGCCTTGCTGGGCACTGCCTGCCGGCTGGGCGCGGAGCGGGGCCGCGGGGTCCTGCGTGGCCGAGGCTCGGAGCTGGAGGCAGGCTTCCCGTTCGGCGTGGTCCGCCAGCTGTTCGAGCGGGAGCTGATGGGCTTCGGGTCGGGCGAGCGTGCCGACCTCCTTGCCGGCCCGGCCGGGGCCGTTCGTGCCCTGCTGCTGGGGGAGTTCGCGCAGACCTCGGCGCCGGACACCTCGTTTGCCGTGTTGCACGGCCTGTACTGGCTCACCGCCAACCTTGCGGACCGCCGGCCCCTGCTGATCGCCATCGATGACGCACAGTGGGCGGACGAGGCTTCGTTGCGATGGCTGGCCCACCTCAGCCCGAGGCTCGAGGGCCTCCCGGTGGCGCTGCTGATCGCCCTGCGCCCGACGGAGCCTGCCTCCGAGACTGTCTCGCTGGCGGCCCTGCGAGAGGCAACGCCCACGGTCGTGCAGCCTGGGTTGCTGAGCGAGGCTGCGGTCGGGGACCTTGTCCGTGAGGTCCTGGGCCCCGGCGCCCGGCCTGAACTGACCGCCGCCGTGTGGGAAGCCAGCGGCGGGAATCCCCTGTACGTGAATGAGGTCCTGCGGGCGGCGGGCCACGACGGCCGGCCGCTGGCCGAGCTGGACCCCGCCGAGCTGCTGGCCCACGGGCACGAGGGAGTGGGCCGGAGGGTGGTGACCCGGATCCGGGGGCTGGATCCGAACGCGCTGAGCCTGGCGCAGGCGCTCGCGGTGCTCGGGGACGGCGCCGACCTGCGCCACGCCGCCGCGATCGCCGGCGTGCCCATGGCGCACGCGCTCTTCCTCGCCGCGGGGCTGGTGCGCATCGAGGTGCTTGCGGTGGAGGACCCTGCCCGCTTCATCCATCCGGTCGTGCGCGATGCGATCGAGGGATCACTGGGCAGCGATCAACGCGACGCCGCCCACCGGGCGGCTGCCCGGGTGCTGCACGACGAGGGCAAGCCAGCCGGACAGGTCGCCGCCCATCTCCTCGGAGTGCGCCCGGCGGGGGATCGATGGGTCCTTGACCGGTTGCGCGAGGGGGCTACGGCAGCGATGCAGAGCGGTGCGCCGGCGGCCGCCGCCGCCTTGCTGCAGCGGGCGCTGTCCGAGCCGGTCCCGGCGGCGGAGCGCGTGGCGGTCCTGCGGGAAGCGGCGCAGTCCGAAGCAGCTGCCGGGAGTGAGGCGGCCTGCGGTCACCTGGAAGCAGCGTTGCTGGGAGCCCGCGATTCCCGGGAGCGTGCCGAGATCGCGATCGAGGCCGCTGCAACCTATGCCTCGCTGTTCCGCTGGGTGGACGCCGTGGACGTCATCGAGCGCGCCCTCCAGGAGTTGGGCGACCGCGACGAGGGGCTCGCGGCCCGCCTGGAGGGCGAGTTGGTCGTGTGCGGGTTGCACGATGCGCGTCGTGCACGACATGTTGTGCCGATCCTGCACCGCCTCTCCTCCCGCACGAATGCGGGTGGGAGGGCGGAGGCGGTAGCGGTGGCGCGCGGCATGGCGGCGCTGCTGGCGGGGCAGCCGGTGGACGACGCAGTGGCCCCGCTGGAGCAGGCTCTCGCGCATGCGGAGGCCCGGGCAGAGAGCTGGGACACACGGGCAGCATTGCTGTGGAGCCTGGTGACCGCCGAGGCGTTCGACCGGGTAGACGCCGCCCTGGGGCCTATGATCGCCGAGGTCCACCGATCGGGCAGCGCCCGGGGGCTCGTCGCGGTCTACAGCACGCTGGGCCTGCTGCGGCTGCGGCTGGGCGCGCTGCCCGAGGCCGATTCGGCGGCCCGGGTCGCGCTGCGCGTCCTGCAGGAGGGCGACTTCGCTCCCGGGCTCGCCTTCGCGGTCACCGTGCTGGCCGACGTGGCAGTCGAGGCCGGCCAACTCGACGAAGCAGAGGCCTTGATCGACCTCCTGCCCCCGGGGGGCTGGCCGGCAGGAGTCGGGACCGTGCTCATTCCCGCCGCACGCGGGCGGCTGCGGCTGGCCCAGGGACGGCCGGGCGACGCCCTCGCCGACTTCCGGCGGTGCGCCGACATGTTCAGCCCGCAGGTGTGGGGCGCAGATCTGCGCGATGTGGGCTACGTGCACGCCCGCTCGGGTGCCGCCCAGGCTCTGCTGGGCCTCGGTGAGCGCGACGCCGCCCGCGAGATTGCCGCCGCCGAGTTGGCTGACATCCGGCGCTTCGGCGCCCGGCGGGCGCTCGGCGTGGCGTCACGCGTGGCTGGCCTGGCGGAGGGAGGCGAGCGCGGGCTCGAACTGTTGCATGAATCGGTTGCCAGCTTGAGAGCGTCGCCGGCGATCCTGGAGCTTGCCCATTCCCTTGCCGCCCTGGGGGCCGCCCTACGGCGGTCGGGCCAGCGGGCGGCCGCCCGCGAACCGCTGGCGGAAGCGCTTGACCTCGCCGTGCGCTGCGGCGGCCGCCGGCTGGCTGCTCGGGCCCGGGAGGAGCTCAGAGCCACAGGCGCCCGACCCCGGCATGCGTGGCGGCGCGGCCTCGAGGCGCTGAGCCCCGGTGAGCTCCGGGTCGTGCGCCTCGCCGCCGAAGGCCGCACCAACCGCGAGATCGCCTACGAGCTCTACGTGACCCTGAAGACGGTGGAGGGCCACCTGTCCCGGGCCTACACCAAGCTGGGGGTAGCAGGGAGGCCCCAGCTCTCGGGGGTGCTGCAGGGCGAAACAACCAGGGTGGAGACCCAATAGCAAGCACCCCTTCGGAGAGCGACGACCGTCAGCGTCCAGGCCTCGATTGTGCTGCCCAAGCGTGCGTGTCCAACCGGTACAGCGACGCCGCCCTCGTTCAGCGGGCGGGTCTGGGCTCCTAGCTGGCGCTCGCCTCCACCAACTGGATCATGGAGTCGGTGATGCGCTGGCAGCGCTTCGGGAACCCGAGGCGCAACATCGGTGCCATGAGCCGCAGGGCGCCCTTGGGCTCGGCCGACACGTCCACCGTGAGCTCGCAGCGGTCAGTGGCCACCGGGGCAACCCGGAACCGCAAGGCAAAGCCCAGAGCGTCGTGGGGATGGCGGAAGGCGATGCTGGCCCCGGGCTGGAACTCGGTCACCTCGTATTCGGATTCACGCGTGCGGCCCATCTCCCGGCGCACCATGACCGCCCGGCTCCCCACGCCGATCGGGCCGGCCGTGAGCAGCCGGACCTCCTGCACCTCTTTCTCCCATTTCGGCTGGTTGGCGGCGACGTTTGTGCCGATGACGTCGAAGGTGTCCTCGGCCGAGGCCTGGACCGGAGCGGTGCGGCGCCACGTGATCATTGGAACCCCTCCCCCAAAAGATGTGCCACTAGACTAATCACTAGTGGTTACTCTAGTATGGCGGGAGGCGACCGCTGGGTCAAGCCCCGGTCTCGGGGTTTTTCTCGGCCAGGAACTGGGTTTCGATGGTGGCAATGAGCCATGACTGCCACTGCTGGAGCGTCCACCCCCGCCGGGTCGTCAGCTCGATGAAGGCGGGCAGGGAGTCGACGACGCGCAGGATGTCCAGGGCCCGCTCCGCACTCATGCCCGGGCGCAGGCCGTGACGGCTGGCGAGCCGATCGATGAAGAGCCGGAAAAACTCGTCCCGGCCGCTCTCGCGGCGGGCAACCGCCTCCGGATCAGAGGGCAACGCAGCACCGACTGCCACCGTGAACGGGGCCAGCCGGGTCTTGATGTTCGTGTCGGCAGCCACGAAGGCGGCCACGAGCTCATCCACCGTTGCGGCGCCGAGCAGTCCCGTTGCCAGTGGGGTGTTGCGCCACTCGGCGGAGGGTCGGTCGCCCAGCACGGCCAGCATCTCCACGTCGGCCAGGAGCTGGGCCTTGGTCTTGAATGTGTAGTACATGGTCTGCACGGCAACGCCGGCGGTATCGGCGACGTCCTGCATCGTGGTTGCCTCGTACCCCCGCTCGAGGAACAGCCGGTAGGCGGCTTGGACGATGCGCTGCCTAGTCCGGCCCGCTCGCTCCTGCCGGCTGAGGGGGCGCGGGGCGGGAGGCTGGCGGTTCGTCATCGGGTGATGGTACCGATGCCTCACCCAGGCCCTCAGAGCGCCCCGGGAGCCCTGCAGGCGGTAACGACCCAGGCGGACATCCGCCCGACGCACTCCGTTGCCCCGAAACGTTCCTCGACTGCCCGGCGGGCGGCGGCGGTCGCCTCGGCCAGCCGCTGCGGGGCCTGCCCCGGCGGGGCCTGCCGCTCGATCTCGGCGCGCAGCGGGGTTCCCTGGCAGAAGGCGATGGCGACATCGGCGGCCGTGGCAGCCCGGCTCTGCTCTTCCACCAACTCCACCTGCATCGCACCCCGGAAGCCCGCCTCCTCAAGATGCCGGCGGATAACCCCCGGGTCCGCGTAACCGTGGGGAGTGCGGCGCAGGAACTCGGGAGGGTCATCCGGAAACTGGATCGCCAGCGCCTCTGTAACAGCGAGCGCGAACTCGCTGGTTTCGATCCGATCCCACACGCTGAAGAGGAACTCGCCTCCCGGGCGCAACACCCGGTGCACCTCGGCGAAGGCCCTGGCCTTATCGGGGAAGAACATGGCCCCGAACTGCGACACCACGGCGTCGAACGACTCGTCGGCGTACGGGAGCGACTGGACGTCTGCCTGGTCCCAGCGCACTGCCCGGGCAGTGCCCACCACCTGCGCCCGTTCGATCATGTCTGGGTTCAGGTCGCTGGCGACGAGGGCCACCGAGGCGGGGAGCATCGCCGCCAGCGCCCGCGTCAGCACCCCGGTGCCGGCGGCCACTTCGAGGATCGACCCCGAGTCCCGCCCCCGCAGCCGGCCTGCAAGGTCGCGGGCGTACGGTCCGAAGATCATCGGTACCAGCACGTCGTCGTAGATCGCGGGGACCTGCCCGGCGAATACCCGGTCCGGCGAGCGGTCCTGGTCCATGCCGGCCTACAGTTCCCAGTGCACCGGCGCGAGCGGATCGGGCAGGTAGGAGCAGTAGGTTCCGGTCCGGATCGTCCGGCCGAGGTGTTCCCCGAGCAGCGGATCCCGGGCCGCGATCCGCCGGATCGCCAGGCGGATCGCCCGGGTCACACTGGCCCGGGCGCGCTCCGACGTGGCGCCCGCCCGCCGGTCCCGCCCGCCGGTCCCGCCCGCCGAGCCCCACCGCGGCGGACAGCTCCCGGACCAGGAACTCCCGCTCTGCCCCCGCCCGGGCCGCCCGCTCGAGATCGCCCAACGCTGTTGCCTCGGCCATGTCCTCCTCGATCTCGGTGAGTCGCCGCCGGTACATCTGCTTGGCCACGGCATCGAGGACCGGCATCCCGGCAGCCTCCGCACGGCGACCCGTTCCCGGCGCCGCCAAGTCAAGCACATGCAGCTCCTGGCCGGGCGCTGCCAGGAGTCGCGAGAGGAGCGCCAGGCCCCGCAGGTCTTTGAGAAGCACCCTCGCCTCGCCCGCCATGCCCAGGGTCCAGAAGTCTCCCTGCCGCCGGAAGACTGCACCCGGCGGCGGGGGACCGCTTCCGGGGGGCACCCAGCTGGCAGGCGGGAGCAACGCCCGGGCGGCATCGCGTTCCCGGGTGGCGCCGACTTCGCTCCACAGCCGTACCGCCTCGTGCAGTGACTGGGCTGCCGCTCCCGGGTCGCCTCCCAACTGCAGCACGCGGCCCTGGGCCGTGGCCGCGGCGGCATGGAGTGCCGGCGAGTCAAACCGGCGGGCGATCTCGCCGAGCGCCGCCGCGGCAGCCAGTGCCTCGTCCTCGGCCCGGGCGGCGGCGAAGATCTCCACCGCCGCCTCCAGAAGGGGAGCCCGGCGCAGCTCGCTGTGGGGCGGCAACTCCTTCGAGCGCATCGAGGCCACGGGCTGCGCCAGCGCCTCCCGGATGGACCGCGCCGCCTCCTCCAGCCGGCCCAGACGGGCGAGCAGCAGCGACGCCCAGGGCTCCACATCCCACCCGGTCTCGCGGGCGGCAGCCAGCGCTTCCTCGGCGCCCGGGTAATCGCCCCGGCACAGCCGGATGCGTCCCAGCTCGGCCAACGGCCAGCCGAACTCCAGGCGCAGGTACGGCCGCAGCTCGTCGCACGCCCGCACCGCTTCGGCCTCGGCCTCGGCGGCCGCACCCCGGAGCCGCAGGAGCTCCGCCCGGTGCACGCGGCACCGCCCGCCGAAGCTGCCCAGGGCTTCGGTGGCCCGCCACCGTTCCATGACCGTGGTCCAGTCCTCGGCCCGGTCGTACAGCGCCAGGCCCTGGTAGGCACAGATCAGTTCGCAGTACACGATGCCGGCCGAGACCGGGTCCAGCTCACCCGACAGGACCGCAGCTCCCGCCTCGTCGAGCAGGGCGAGCCCTTGCGGCACCTCGCCCTGGAGGATCAGGCAGCGCCCTTCGGCGAGGCGTCCCACGGCAACGGCCGCCCATTCCCCAACCGCCGACCCGATCGATACCGCCCGGCGGGCACTCCCCCGTGCGGCCTGGTAGTCGCCGGCGAGGAACCGTTCGTAGGCATCGACAACTGCCAACCAGGCGTGGGTCGGGCTGTCGGCCTGACCCTCCAGCAGCCGCGCCGAGCGGCGGGCCCAGCAGCGCACCGGAGCCATGAATCCTGTGTCCATGAGCAGGTGCAGCGCGACGCGCAGGGCGCAGTCGGCGGCGGCGGACCTGTCGCCCTCGGCCAGCGCCGCGGCATGGGCACGCTCCCACAGCACAAGGGTGCGCTCGAGGTCGCCGGCCTGGTACGCCGCGTCAGCTTCCGCCCCCAGGGATGACGCCGTCCCGCCGTAACCCGTCTTGTTACGCCCCAGGGTGGACATCGAGGAAAGGATACGGCCATGCATGCTGATGCAGCATCCATCCCACTAGAGGTGCGGCAGGGCGGGATCGAGACGCACGGCGCCGACTGGGGCGGGATCACGGTGCGGGTGGTCACTTTGCCGGCGGGGGTGGACTTCACGCCCCTGCTTGCCGGCCTGCCGGACGACCTCTGCCACTGCCCGCACTGGGGATACGTCCAGCGCGGGTCCATGCACGTCCGCTACGCCGACGGCACCGAGGAGGTGACTGCGGCGGGGGAATGCTACTTCTGGCCCGGCGGCCACACCGGTTGGTCGGGGGGAGAAGGGGCGACCTTCCTGGAGTTCAGTCCCACCGAGGACATCGCGCCGGTCCTGGCACACCTGGCCGCCCAGATGGCTGGCTGAGGGACGTCCCGGGCGCCCCGCCGGACCCGTGTACCACTCCGCCGGGTAGCGGCCGGGGCGGTCGGTGAGGTCAGGGCCGGCGCTGGCGGCCCGCGGCCCGTGGCCGGGGCGCCAGTTGCTTGTTGGCGGCGTGGTACAGCTGGTGGCTGTACCACTCCGCCAGGTATCGGCCGACGGCCAGCGACGCCCGTGGCCGGCGTCCGGGGCGGCCGGTGAGGTCAGGGCCGGCGCTGGTGGCCCGCGGCCCGTGGCCGGGGCGCCAGTTGCTTGTTGGCGGCGTGGTACAGCTGGTGGATGTACCACTCCGCCAGGTATCGGCCGGGGCGGTCGGCGAGGCCCGCGGCCAGCGTCCAGGGGCGGTCGGTGAGGTCAGGGCCGGCGCCGGCGGCCCGTGGCCGGGGCGCCAGTTGCTTGTTGGCGGCGTGGTACAGCTGGTGGATGTACCACTCCGCCATGTATCGGCCGGGGCGGTCGGCGAGGCCCGCGGCCGGCGGCGCCAGTTGCTTGTTGGCGGCGCCCCGCACTCCCCGTTTGGCCTGACCGCCACGGTGGACGCCGGGCGCCGCTTACGAGCGGTCGAGGTCGGTGCGGAAGCGCAGCGACGAAACCACGCGGCCCCCTAGGGCCTCCACGCGCTCGCGCAGGCGCCGGTCCGAGGTTACGACCCGGAGGGTGCCCGGCTCGGCATCCTCCTCCACGATCCATACGATCTCGTGATCGGCCGCGTCGCGCCCCCGCCAGCGGGCGACCGCCACCGTGACCCCGTCGTGCAGTCCCGGTTCCAGCCCGGCCACTGGCCTGTCCAGCACGAGGGTCACCGAACTCCCCGTGACTGCCGCCCAGGCGGTGACGTCATCAGCCAGCCGCCTCGCTGCGCGGTCCCGGTCGTGCCACCAGCCGTCGGGCCGCGAGCCGATGACATTGGACGCATCCACGATCCACCGCACGGGCGCCATGGCTCAGCCGCTGCGGCTGGGCGAGGGCGTCGCCAGCGGCTGCTGCAGCTGGCGCTCGTCGGCGAGGGCAATCGCCAGCTCTCCTGCCTGCGTGGGGTGGAAGGGGGCCGGATCTTTGAGCCCCTGCACGTAGGGCTGCGGGTCGCACAGGGCGTGACCCGTGAACCTCGGCTCTACTGCGGTCATCGATGCCGCGGCGGCCCCCTTGGCCAGGACGGTGTTCAGGGCGTCGAGAAGGCCCAGCATCGCCTTCTGCTTGGTGGCAGTGAGGCCGGTGGCATTGAGGCAGGTCTTGTCGGTGTCGAACGGGCTGTAGTACAGGTTGACGATCACTCGGGGGCTGCCGGGCAAAGCGGCGAGCTGCTGCAGCAGCCGGTAGTACTGCTGGGCGAAGGTGGCGAGTTGCTGCTGGAAGAAGGTGACCGCCGCGTCGTTTCGGCATTCGGGCGTGCTGGCACACAGGACCAGGAGGGCGGACCACTGCAAGTCGTCCGCCCCGACGCTGACGAAGACGGCGGAGAGGTTGGTCGCCGTCTCGGCGGCGGAGAGCTGGGGCGGGGCAGTCACCGAGCCCACCGCCTGGGGACCGAGAATCCCGGCCGGAATGGTCGCCCCGCTGCAGGCCAGATTCAGCACCTGCCAGCCGTTGGTGGCGGCCAGAACGTTGGCGTAGCTCTCGGCGCTCCGGTGGCAGGCCCGGTCCTCGGCGGTGGGATCCGGGACCAGCGGGTTGCCGTCCCCCGCCGCCGTGGAATCGCCGAGGACGACGGCGTTGGTACCGGAAGGGACCGCCGCGGTTGCCGGCGGGACCGCCGGCAGGGGAGCGGACCCCACCACCGCATTGAGCGACCCGATCGAGCGCAGCCGGGACCCGGCGGAGTAGGCGGTGACCATGACGCCGCCGAGGTTGGCCGCCTCCACCACGAGGAGGCCGGCGGCGAGCAGGGTGACGGTCCGCCGCCACGAGAGGCGTCGCCAGCCGGCCACCGTGCCTGCCAGGAGCAGGCCCACTGCCCCGGCGATCACGGTCTCCCAGACGAAGTACCGGGTCCAGCCGGCCTCCAGGGCCCGCCCGACCTCGGCCTTGGACTCGGCTGCCCCTGAGGGCGTGAACAGCGCGGCCACCTGGCTGTTCACCGAGATGTGGGCCAGGACCAGCCGGGGCCGGATGGGGCCGACGAACTGGATGGTGGTGGGCAGGTGCTGGCCGAACAGGTCCAGTTCCCCGGGGCCCGACGCGCTCAGCGACGGGGCCGACGCCCCGACCCGCACGGTCTGGCCGACCGCCGAGACCTCCTGGGTGGGCGTGACGAGCAACGCCACGGCGATCGAGACGGCGGAGATCAGGACGGCCGCGACCAGCCAGGCGAGGATCTTCGCCGTGCGAGCCATCTCGCTCCCTTCCTTGTGCCCGGTTTGGCCTCCAGGGTGGTACCCGGGAAGCGGTGCTCGGTCGCGGGGTATACCTGGCCGGCCTCCGTCCCGGTGCACCGTGGGCCGCACACGGTGCCCAAACGCGTGCTCCCGACCGGCCCGGCGGGGGATCCACCGGTGCGGCATCGTATAAGCGTGCGGGACCACCTTGAGCAACGTGACGAGCGCGGCTGGGCTCGCGGGGATGCCGGGGTTGCCGCGCTGCTCCCGCCGGCGGTCCAGGGCCTGGGCCCGGCGAACCGCCCCCATCCGGGCACTGTCTAGACTGGAGGACCTATGAACGTCTCCGTCTACTTCAACCCGGCCTGCAGCAACTGCCGGACCGTCGAGGGGATCCTCGGGGAGCGCGGCGTCGATATCCACTACGTCCGCTACCTGGAGAAGGCCCCGACCCGTGCCGACCTGGACCACGTCCTGGAACTCCTCGGTACCGATGACCCGAGGGAGATCGTGCGGGAGAAGGAGCCGGTCTACCAGGAGCTGGGGCTTGCCGGGGCAGGCCGGGAGGCGCTGCTGGATGCCATGGTGGCCCATCCCATCCTCATCCAGCGCCCGATCGTGATCCTGGGCGACCGGGCAGTGGTGGCACGGCCCCCCGAGCTGGTTCTGGGACTCATCGACTCCACCACGACCGCCGAATGATCTGACGAGGTCAAACGAGCGAGTCCCCGAGCAGCTGGGTCAGTACGCGTTCTTGATGGTGAAGTAGGAACCTCGGATGGTGCCGGCCAGCTTCGAATTCTGCCGGGCGAACTTGAACTTCGAGGCGAGTTCATCGGGGATCGGCATCCCTTCGCAGAGCTTGAAGCCGACCGCCCGCTTGCCGGCGTCGTCGATGGTGTACATCACGTTGATCGACAGGCCGCTCTCGTAGAACACGTAGGCCATGCGGATGCCCTCGACTTCGAAGGCTGTGGCTTCGAGCGGGGGTGACTGGATGACGATGTCGCGTTCCTCCTTGAGGATCCGGTGCACCCAGTCGACCGTCCTCTGAGCGTTGCCGGCAGGCGTCACCGTGAAGACGTGGCCGTACTTGTTCCGGAAGTAGCGGGCCTCGTTGGCACGGAGCCCAGCGAGGGCCGGGGCGAACGGCGACGACTCCAGCCCGGTGGTGGAGACGGTCTGGAAATCCACCACCTGGTCGAGGTCGGAGTGGTCCCCGTCGGTATCACTCGCTTCCATACCGGTCATGGTAGCGGCACTGCGGGTCTGCGTATGGGTCAATCGGGCGTGACAGTCGGACCGCACCTGCTAGACAATGCGGAGCGCATACCCGGGGGTGGGTGGTACCCGTGCGGAGCCCCCTGGGCATCTCGGCGCCCAGGTCCGCAGATCAACCGAGTCGAATACAAGAAGGGAGCCACCGATGCAATATGACAATTGTCAATATTCGAACATCATCTGGATCGCCAAAGAGAGCACTCAGTTCAAGGCATTGAAAGAAGGGCTGACGGGGCGTGACCCGGTCGCAGCAGTGGACACCTTCTTCACGACCCTTGGTACGGCGCAGCAGGCGTTCAAGAAGGCGCTCAAGCCAGGGGCGGATCTCACCTCGCTGCTTGCTCAATACCAGAGCGCGACGGGGATCATCTCAACGAGGGATTACACACTCCCAAGTGAGCCAGAACCGGGGAATCCGAGTGAGAACAGCTTTTTCCTTGACCTGATCGAGGGCATCGCAGGCGCGGCATCAACGGAAGTCGGCATCGGCATCGCCTTGTACACGTTGATCATGGACGTGATCGAGTGGCTCGAGCTGAAGGTCCACGTGCGGGGCATCCTGATGAACGCCGGTACCTCGAAGCTCGACGACATTGACTTGGAATGTTTCGGCCAGCTAACGGTCGTTCCCTTCTCCGTCTCCATCCCGGGCATGAAGAGCATCTTGAACCCCGTTACGAAGAAGAATGTCGACTGTGTTGGCTTCGCCTTCTTCGGCGGTGTGGGGAGCGACTGGTCCGCCCAGGGGTTCCAGTTCTTCGTGCGGGCGAGCCCAGATGTCGATGCACGCCTGCAGTACGCCACCTTCCGCAAGGGCATCGGTCCAAGCTCCGGGGACGAGGTGGAGACCGTGTACCGGACCGGCGACGTCATCGGCGTGCTGGTGGACAAGGGCCTGTTGAATACCGTGTGCCTTTTCTGCCGCAACTGGCGAGACTGATAGCCAGAGCTAACCGACACCGAGCTGCACTGCTGGGGTGAGGTTCAGATCTGTCCGGCGTGGACCGTGCCGGGCAAGGCCGTTCCTGGATGGAGGCCTTGGGCAATCTCCAGGAGAATGCTCAGCGGGTAGAAGACCTGCCCGAGGTCGGGATTTGCCGAACTGGGCAGGGTCACGACCGGCTTGATCGCCGCCTCGTCGAGCACCTGTTCATAGGGACGGAGCAGCGATCCCGCCCAGGACGGAACCACGGCCGCCACTCCCACCGCCGCGAGGCCCATTTCCGCGAAGTTCTGAGCGAAGGGCGGTGATGAGGCGTACGGTGCCGCCGAAGCGCTGAGCCTAAGCGCAGCTCCCTCACCAATCGTCGTTCGTATGTAGGCCACCACCTCCGGCGGAGCCTTGCCTGCCCGCCGCCCTGCAGTCGTCCAGCCTTGATCGACGTGCGCCCGGGCCCACTGGATCCGTTCCGGGTTCATCCATTCCAACAGGACCAGCTCCGCGGTCTCGCCCGCAAGCCGGCACATGGCCGCACTGACTGCAGCCATGCCGAGGCGCACCTCGGCGCCCAGTAGCCGGCGAAGGTCGGCGAGGTACGCCGCCGTGGCGGCCTCCGGGGTGGGAGATGCGCCGGGGCCTACGGCCACCACGAGCCGGCTGAGGTCGAGTCCGCGTCCAGCCAGCCACCCTGCGGCTTCCTCGGCGGTGCGCCGATCGCAGGCAAGGGGGCCGATGCCGATCCGGATGGCGGTGGTTGCCGCCAGCATCGCCGCGGCCGCCTCCAGGCCGTCGGACTCGGGCCGGTCGTCGGTCCACACCGTTGTGTACCCCAGCCTCTCGGCCGTATCAGCAATGGTCCCAGCCAGTGCCAGGTCACCGATGGCAGGGATGGCGAAGCCCCGCGGGCCTGCGGGCGCTGCGGGCGGGGCGTCGGCCGGCGGCTCCTCCTCGGGGTCGACGACGGACCCGGCGCTGCCATCGGCGGCGATGATCGGGAGCCCATGCTCCACCCAGGCGCGGATGCCGCCTTCCAGCGTGTCAATCCGGAAGCCCTGCGCCTCGAGCAGCTCGGCCGCCTGGAGGCTACGGGGCCCGGTCCGGCAGGTGACGACCACCAGGCGGGTAGGGTCCACCTCGCTGAGCCGATCGGCAAGCTCGTGAAGCGGGACGTGGACGGCCCCATCGATCCGCCCCGCCGCCCATTCATTGCTGCGGCGCACGTCGAGGAGCTGGACATCCCGCTGGCGCTCCTGCAGTTCTTCTGCTTTCACTTCGGTGATCCTTTCCCAGGCCCGGCGATGGCCAACCCGCTCCGGGCGGCGTGCGCCCAGTGGTCATCGACCAGCACCACCGGGTGCCCGGCGCGGTCGAGAATGCTAGCGGCGATGCTGGCCCGGAATCCGCTGGCGCAGTGAACCCAGAGGGTATCGGCGGGCAGTCCGGCGATGCTGTCCGGGAGATCCTGGAGAGGAACGTGGAGGGATCCCTCGATCCAACCCCGGGCACGCTCGTCGTCGCGCCGCACGTCGAGAACCATCGGGGCGGGGACTCCCGTCCGGGAGACCGTCTGCGAGGCGCGGGCGAGCTCAGGGAAATCCGCTGCCGGGTAGTGGGCGAGCGATGTGCCCGCGGCCAGGGCTAGCCGAGGGCCGGTTGCCGCGCCATCGAGGTCGTCGATCCCGATGCGGGCGAGGGCACGCTGCGCCTTGTTCACCTGGGACATCGAGTCGCCGACGAGGGTGATCGGCCGGCCCCAGGGCACCACCCAGCCGAGATAGGTGGCGAACGAATCGCCCAGCTCGACGGAGATGGTCCCGGGCACGTGGCCGCCGCTGAAGAGCCGGCGCTCGGCGAGGTCGACGACCCAGCCTCCCTCCCGGATACGGCGACGCAGGCCCTCGCCATCGAGCGGTTCAGGGGCCTGCAGGGCGAAGGGGGCCGGCCCGGCCTGGTTCATCGGAGCCATGTGGGTGTAATACCGGGGGTACGCGGTCAGGCCATCCAGCAGCCGCGCCACGAAGGTCTCCTCATCGGGGATGGTGAGCGCCATGTTGGTGGCGCGTTCCCGGCCCATCGTGGCCGTCGCTGCCCCCGAGGATGGCGCCGACGAACAGAAGCTGCCGAACCCGTGGGTGGGCCACACGGCGACGTCGTCCTCCAGTTCTGCGGCCAACCGGCGCACCGAGCGGTACTGGGCACGGGTCAGTTCCTGGGTGGCCTCCGGGCCGAGGAGGTCTGTGCGCCCAACCGTGCCGTACAGCAGCGACCCACCGCTAAACAGGGCGGCGGGCTGCCCGGGCTCCGACACGAGGTAGGCGGCATGGTGGCGGGTGTGACCAGGGGTGGCCATGACCCGCACTTGCAGGCGACCGACACGGATCACGTCGCCGTTATGCACAGCCCGGTGCTCGAATGCAACGTCGTTGCCGTCCGGAATCACGTACGCCGCCCCCGTGCGGCGGGCGAGATCGAGGCCGCCGCTGACGTAGTCATTATGGATGTGGGTCTCAGCAACATGCGTGTAGCGCACCCCGGCGGCCTCCGCGGCCTCCATCATCCGGTCGATGTCGCGCTGGGGGTCGATGACCAGCGCGGCTTCACCGTCGTGGACCAGGTAGCTGCGGTCCCCGAGTGCCGGAGTCTCGATCGTCACCACGTCCACGGCAGGTCACCCCCCCCACGGTTATTGTCATAACATTCGAATATCAGTATCATACATCCGTGCACGCACTACGCAGCCCGAGCGAGGACGAGCCCCGGCCCCTGGACCGGTCCAGCCCCCTGCCGTTGTGGGCGCAACTCTTGAGTGAGCTCGAGCGCCGCCATGCAGCAGGTGCCTTCGCCAGTCAGTTCCCGACCGACAAGGAGCTGACCGAGAGCTATGCGGTGAGTCGCCAGACGGTGCGCGACGCCGTACGCAAGCTCGGCGACCGGATCGGTCTCGACCGCCAGCGGGGCCGGGGCACCTTTGTGCGCGCCGAGTTCCAGCAGCCGGTGGGCGCCCTGTACAGCCTCTTCCAGGCGATCGAGGCGCAGGGTGTCGAGCAGCGCAGCCTGGTGCTGGCCAAGGACCTGCGCCAGGATGCGGTTGCCGCTGAGGATCTGGGCATAAGCGCCGACGCCACGGTGGTCTACCTGGAGCGGCTCCGCCTGGCGGGGGGGCTACCCCTGGCAATGGACCGGATCTGGCTACCGGCGGATCTGGCCGAGGCGGTCCTGGCCGCGGACTTCGACCACGCCGCCTTGTACGACGAACTGTGGAGCCGGTGCGGTGTGCGCCCGAGCCGGGGTGAGGAACACATTCGACCGGTGGTCCCTGAACCGGAGGAAGCCCACGCCCTCGGTATAGAGGCGGGGGGCGCGGCGTTCAGTGTCGAGCGGCGCACGTGGGTGGGCGACCGCCTGCTCGAGCGGCGCCACACGCTGGTCCGGGGGGACCGCTACGCCTTCGTCACCTCGTGGGCCACCGGCGGCCCGCATGCGGCCGGGGCGCAGCTATCCCTTGTCGGCGACGGCCGGCTCGGTTCGTGACCGCTTCTCGTGCAGACCTCGCCCTGACGGGCAACGGCGGGGCAGAGGACGGGGACTGATGGCCTCCGAGGTCGGCGTGCTCGGAGGGGGGGTGGCCGTGGGCATGCTCTTCGGCCTCTTCGGGGTGGGTGGCTCGTCGTTCGCCACGCCTGTCCTCGCCCTGCTCGGCGTGCCCCCGTTCTACGCCGTCGCCTCCGCCCTGCCCGCAGCCCTGCCTTCCGCGGCCTCGGGAGCGGTGGGCTACCTGCGCCGCGGGGAGGTGAACTGGCGGGTGGTCGGCCTCTCGGTGGCCGGCGGTCTGCCGATGACCGTGCTGGGGGCACTGGCCTCGCCGCACGTAGGGGGCCATAGCCTGCTCGTGGCCTCGGGGGTGGTGCTGGTCATCGTGGGCCTGCGGGTCCTGCGGCCCATCTCCCCGGCCACGCTGCGCCACGGTTTCCGGCGGCTCAGCAATCCCTGGTTCGTGGTCGGGGGCGCGGCCAGCGTCGGGCTGTTCACGGGTCTGTTGGCCAACGGGGGTGGCTTCTTGCTGGTGCCCCTCTACCTGTTGGTGCTCGGGCTGCCGATGCGCACGTCGTCGGGGACCAGCCTGGCGGTGATCGCGGCCTTGTCGATACCCACGCTGGTCACGCACTGGGCCCTCGGCCACGTGAATTGGCCTGTGGCGGCAGCCTTCGCCGCCGGCTCCATCCCTGCCGCCTACCTGGGCGGAATGCTGGCCCAACACTTCAAGAATGACCGCCTCCGGGTTGCCTTCGGCTGCATAGTGGTCACCTTCGCTGTGTACTTCCTGTTCACCCAAATTACCCGCCGCTAGGTTCTGGAGAACCAACCTCGGGCGTGGCCTCCCGCAAGGGATTCGACCTACCCGGGCAGCTGAACCGCCACCAGTGAGTCTCGACCGGCCGGGCACCCAACCGCGGACCGGGATGATCCCGCTGCCCCAGAGCGACCGGTTGGGTTCCGGCTCCGGTTCAGGCATGAGCCGTATGTTTGTGCCGCAGCGGCGCCCCCCTGAGTCCGCTGTGGCTTGTCTGTGAGTGTCCGGGGGTGCTATAGGGGACTCAGCACTCACAGACTCCGAACGAGGCCCCGGGCCCGCCCGGCGGCGGCTGCCGCCTGGGAGGAGCTGGAGCATGCGCGCCTCGAGCGGTGTGTGCAGCTGGTGCGCCGTCTCCGACGGGACGGGTGCCTGGCGCGGCACTGGGACATCCCGTCGGCCGCCCGCTGCTTGTGGGCTGTGACTTCCCAGCGGGTCTGGAGCGACCTGGTCGAGGACCAGGGCTGGTCCACCGCCCGCTACCGGCGCCACCTCACTGCCCTGCTGGAGGCGGCACTCCTGGCACCCGAGCCCGAGCCGCAACCGGCCATGGACGCGGACCGGACGGCGCCCGGGACCGGGACCGGAGAAGATGGGCTGGGCGAGGCCGGCGGGGAGGCCCCAACGGGCTGACCAGGGGATCCCGGGGCGGGCCGCACTGGCCGCCCGGGGTGGTGCCCGGGAGGGATGAGGGGCGGCGGATGAGCAGGACCGAGCGGGGGCTGCACCGGCTTCCCCTGTCCCGCACGTCCTTTGTCGGGCGGGCCCATGAGCTCGCCGACCTCGCCGAGCTCCTCACCGCCGGGCACGTGGTGACCCTCACCGGGCCTGGCGGGTCGGGCAAGTCCCGCCTCGCCCTGGAGTCCGCTGGCCGGCTGGCGGGGATGTTCCCGGATGGGCTCGTGCTGGTGGAGCTCGCCGGGGTCGCCTCCCCGGAGTTGGCCGCCCCAGCGGTCGCCGGTGCCCTCGGCATCCGGGGCCGGGCCGGGCACGCGCTCTCCGGCGAGATCGCCGAGGCCATCGGAGACCGCAGGCTCCTGCTGCTCCTGGACAACTGCGAGCACCTCGTTGCTGCCTGCGCCCACCTGGTCCAGTCGTTGATCGGGCGGTGCCCGGACGTGGGGATCCTCTCCACCAGCCGGACTCCCCTGCGGGTCGCAGGAGAGCGGGTGGTCGCCGTCCCTCCCCTGCGGATCGCCGAGGAGGCCGTTCCCCTGTTCGTCGACCGGGCCCAGGCCGCCCAGGCCCGGTTCGCCCTCGACGACGCCAGCCGCGCCGCCATCGAGGTGATCTGCCGGCGGCTGGACGGCATACCGCTGGCCATCGAGCTGGCGGCGCCCTGGGTGGCGGTGATGCATCCCTCCGAGCTGGTGCCCCTGCTCGATCGCCGGTTCGACGTGCTCAAGGGCGGCGCCCGGGGGGCCGCCGAGCGCCAGCGGACGCTCTGGGCGGCAGTCGACTGGAGCCATGCGCTGCTCGCGCCCGAGGAACGGGCGCTCTACCGGCGGCTGAGCGTGTTCGCCGGTGGCTTCACCCGCGGGGCCGCCGAGGCGGTCTGCGCCCCGGATGGCTTGGATGGGGGGACCATCCTCGCCGCCCTGGCGTCCTTGTGCGCCTCGTCGATGGTGGTGGCCGAGCCGGCGGCCGCGGGTGGCACGCGCTACCGGCTGCTCGAGACACTCCGGGCCTACGGGCTCGAGCGCCTCGAGGAGGCAGGCGAGGGGGATGCCTGCCGGGCCCGCCATCTGGACTACTTCACCACCATGGCGGAGTCGGCCCATGAGCAACGGGTTCGCGGGGGCGGCCGCTCGGTGGTCGACGTGCTGGAGGCCGAGCGGGACAACGTTCGGGTGGCGTTGGACTGGGGGCAGGATCACGACCCCGACGCCGCCCTGGGGCTCGCGGGCACGCTGGTCGAGGACGTCCGCCGCTCGCTGTTCGGCTTCCAGGAGATGGAGGAGCGCCTGCGGGCGCTGCTGGGTCGGTCCGACGACGCCTCGGCTCGCCGGGCACGGGCGCTGCTGGCCGCGGGCTACATGGCGTTGGCTGCTGCCGAGGACGCCCAGGGTCAGGCCCTCGCCGCCGAGAGTTGCCGGCTCTACGAGGCGCTGGGTGACCGCTGGGGGGAGGCCTGGGCCCACCTAGCACTGGGCATGGCCGCCTGGCTGGTGGACGACCTGCCCGTCGCCCTGTCCGAGTACCGGCGCAGCGAGGTGCTGCACGCCGAGCTGGCCAACGAGCTGGGGTGCTTCCGGGCCCGGGTGCGGGGGGCGTTGGCCAGGGCATCGGTCTCGCCGCCGCCGGCCGATTTCCTCGCGGAGTTCGACGCGCTCGTCAAGGAGGGACAGCGTCTGGGCGATGCGTTCGGCACCGCCCTGGCCCACAGCTGGTGGGCGATGCTCACCCTCGGCGCCGGTCCCGGGGGGCCCAGTCGGGCGGCTGCACGGAGCGGCGCGCCCCTGTCGGCATACCGGAGCTTCTGGCAGGCGATCGAGTTGCTGCGCCCGAGTGGTGATCCCATCATCCAGCTCCCTCTCGCCGGCCTGGGAGCCTGTTTTGCCGAGTCCGATCCCGATCTGGCCCTGCGCCTCCTCGGAGCGGCGGAGGCGACCTTCCGCCTGTTCGGCCTGCGCCGGCCACCCGTGCTCCAGCGATTCATCGGCGGGGCGCTTGACCGAGCGCGGATGCTGGCCGGTGAGCCCCGGGCGACGCTTGCCTTCGCCGCCGGACAGGAGCTGTCGTTCGACGAGGCAGTTGCCCTCGCCGGGTCTCGTATTCCCAGTGGCGGGGCCTATGGCAGGACCGCCCGGCCCGGGGACCTGACCAGCCGTGAGGAGCAGATTGCCCACCTCGTGGCGGCGGGGCTGACCAACCGGGAGATCGCCGAGTCCCTCGTACTCTCCGTGCGCACGGTCGAGAGCCACATTGACCGCATCCTCACGAAGCTGGGGTTCCACAGTCGATCCCGCATCGCCGCCTGGCTGGCCGAGGAGCCGGCCAGGAGGGGAGATCCGTAGCCCGCGACGAACTTCCGTAGCGCGCTGCCGTAGTTCTTCGGTTCCCCTCCCGCGCCCGCCCTCCTAGCGTCGTGACCGGCTCATTGAAGGCGGTCCGCCAAACAGACGGGCGCCTGGCGAACGGGGGAGGGAGCACCATGTCCAGGGAACCGGTTGTCGTTGTGGGGGCGGGACCGACCGGGTTGCTGCTCGCGGCCGAACTGGCTCGCCGTGGGACGCAGGTCCGCATCCTCGAGCGGGCCGGGTCACCTTCGCAGGAGTCCCGGGCTAACGGGATCCACTCCCGGACGCTGGAGACCTTGGACCGGCTCGGGATCGCCCGGGAGCTGGTCGCCCTCGGCAACCCGATCGCTGCGTTCAACATCATCTCGGGGGGCCGCCCCATCCTCCACGTCGACTTCTCCCGGCTCGATGGTCCGTTCCCGTGCGCCCTTATCGTGCCCCAGTACCAGACGCAGGCGGTTCTGGAGCGGTACCTGTGGTCACTGGGAGTCGGCGTCGAACGAGGGGTGGAGGTCCGGCGCCTGCGCCAGGGCGGCGACCGGGTGGTGCTCACCACCTCGGCCGGTGACGTGGAGGCCTCGCACGTGGTCGGGTGCGACGGCGCGCACAGCACGGTGCGCCACGAGCTCGGCCTGCCCTTCGAGGGGCAGGGGTATGGGCAGGACTGGCTGGGCACCGACGTCCAAGTCGATTGGGAGTACCCAAGCACGGAGACCCACATCTTCGCCAGCCCCGCGGGCGTACTGGGTTGCTTCCCCTTCGGCGGCGGGAGGTGGCGGGTGATGGTGGCCCAGGTGGCGAACCGCCCCGAGGAGCGGGCGAGGCCGGGCCTTGAGGAGATCCGGGAGCTGGTCGCCCGCCGGGGACCGGCGGGTATGCGCATCGGCGACCCGACCTGGCTGGGGGCCTTCCGTGCTTCCCGGCGCTCCGCCCCCCGCTACCGGGTCGGCCGGGTGTTCTTGGCCGGGGATGCCGTCCACATCCACAGCCCGGCCGCCGGCCAGGGCATGAACACGGGGCTCGGCGATGCGGCGAACCTCGGCTGGAAGCTGGCCCTGGTGGCCGGCGGGCAGGCGTGCGACGCCCTGCTGGATACCTACGAGCAGGAGCGGGCGCCGGTGGCCCGCCAGGTGATCGCGCTCACCCATTCGCTGGTCCAGGTGTTCGGCGCCAAGGCGTTCCGCTCGCCGGCCGGACGGCGGGTCCGGGACCAGCTGCTGCCCCGCTGCACCGCCGAGCCGCACGCCGCATCCGCCATTGCCCGGCGCTTCTCCCAGCAGCACGTGAGCTACCGCGGCAGCCGCCTCGCCGCCGGCACCAGCCGGGGGCCGGTGCGGGCCGGCGACCGGGCACCGGACGTTCCCGGGTGGTCTCCGGCGGGCGGAGCATCCTTCTTCGACGTGTTCCAGCATGGCGGCCATACGCTGCTCGTTGCGGGGGACCGGCTTCCGGGACCGGCGATCAGTGACCTGTACCCGGGCCTGCCCGAGGACAGCCGCGCGGTCGTCGTGCCGCCCGGCGGCCCGGCTGCAGCCCGGTACGGGCTGCGAGCGGGGTGGGTCTGCCTGGTCCGCCCGGATGGCTATGTCGCCTACCGGGGCCCCGGTGCCGGGTCCGGGGGATACCTCGAGGGATATCTCGCCCCGGCGATTCCCTCGGCGGCAGGGTCATCGGGGCCTGCTCCCGCCCCAGACGGGGCAGCGAGCAGGCCCTGACGCAGCAACCGGTTCTCGACTATCCGACGGGCTCGGGCGCGGGCACGAGGCCCAGTTGCTCCAACATCAACAGCCGGTCGAACATGAGGTTGAACAGGGTGTGCTTGCCGTCACGGAAGCGGATGACCTGGACGTAGTCGGTGCTGACGGCCCGTCCGGTGGGCGGGATGTCCCCGGCGGGCACCCGGAGCACGCCCTGGTGAGTCCCGCTGAAGGTGCCTTCCTCGAGGGCCATGTCCTCGAAGAAGTGCACGTCGTGCACCTCGACATGCGCGTCGGGGAAGGCGGCCATGAAGCCCCGGTAAAACTCGGCACAGGCTGTCTTGCCCTGACCCCGCACACCGCCAGGCCCCTGGAACACGACGTCGTCCGCCAGCACCTCGGTGAACCCGTCGATGTCATGGGCGTTGAATGCGTCGGTCCCCCGCTCGAACGCTTCCCGGTTGGTGATCCCCATTGCTGTCTCCTTTCGGTGAATGAACCGGTCGGCAGAAGGGTGGCTCAGGGGGAAGACTGTTCGCTATAGGGTCGGCACCCTGGTCTTTTCTCTGCCCACCCTGCGGGACGGGTGCGGCCCACTGTCCCAAGCTTGCTGGGCGCACCGAACCTGCCTCCCGGTACCCACGCTGTGCACGTCACCGGTCCGGAAGCTACCGGGCGAAGATGAGCGTCACGGCAGACGGCGTGGGCTGGAACGACACGTCAGTGAAGCCGGCCTGGGCGAGCCACGCCTCGTAGTCGGCTCGCCGCCACGTTGCCCCGTGCCTGGTCTTGAGCAGCATGTCGGCGCCGAAGACCAGTGCGAAGGGCGGGCCGCTCCGAGCGTTGTCAACCACGAAGTCGCTGACGACCAGCGTGCCTCCCGGCCTGAGGGCCTGCCGGAACTTGGTGAAGATCGCCACGTTGTCCTCCGGTCCCTCCTGGTGGGCGATGCCGGAGTACACGCAGACGTCATACGCCCGCGTGCCGAAATCGGTGGTGTGAAAGTCACCGTCGATGCAGGTGAAGCGGTCGGCGGCGCCGCGCTCCGCCACGAACCGGCGAGCGATGGCATTGACCCGCGGCCAGTCCAGTTGCGTGGAGCGGGCTGCCCGGTTGACCATGAGCCAGATCGCCGAGTAGATGCCCGAGCCGCCGCCCACGTCCAGGATCGAGATCTCGCCCGCGTCCGCCAGGCGGAGCCTCTCGGCAGCGATCCGCGCCGCCGGAACTGCTGATGGGGCGATGGCTGGTACCAGCTCCTCCCAGAAGGGGTTCTCGGGCACCTCGAAGGTCTCCTGCACCACCGGGACCCCGGTCCGGACCACGTCCCGGCAGGGTCGCCCAGGCCCCAATCTCGCTCAAGAGGAGCCGGGCGAAGCCGCCCAGGTACCCTGGCTGGCCCTCGACCAGGAAGGCGGCAGCCTCCGCCGTGTTGCAGTAGCGACCGTCCTCCAGCTCCACCAGCCCGAGGCCGAGGAGCCCGTCGAGGAGCGTCTGGGCACCCCGCTCCGAAATTCCGGCACGCCCGGCCAGCGTAGGCGCCGTGCCGGCACCGGCCTCCACGTGGCTGAACAGCGAGTGGGCGACGGCCGCCCCGAGGATCCCCGAAGCCCAGCCGCCGGTGGCAACCTGCAGGATGCGCTCGGGTGTGGCTTTCGTGTCGTTCATTGCCCCCTCCTTGCGCTCTGGGCGCCGGGTGTGCTGCCTTAGCCGTAGCGGCTATGGGCGTGAGCCGATGATCTCCAGGAAGCGGTCGAGCATCGCGTTCACCTGCTCGGGCACCTGGAGCGTGAGGTAGTGCCCGGAGCCCGCGACGCGCCCGACCAGCACGTCGGGCCGCAGGCGCCGGAGCCGCTCCAGGTCCGTGGGGGTTTCGGCATGGATGTAGAGCAGCGGGCAGGTCCCGGCGGAAAGCTCGGCGGCGGAGTCGGAGGCCATGAGGTCGCGAAAGAACGGGACCGCCATCTGGCGGGGAGCCCTCGCCAGGTCTTCCATCACCCTGGCCGTGACCGACGCCGCGTCGTGGGGGCCGAAGGTTGCCCGGAAGAAGCTCTGCAGGGCTCGTACCCAACCTTCACCCTCCAGGCCGGGGAGCAGGGCGGCGAGGGCTCCCTGGCGCACTGGTTCGGGGAAGAGAACAACCCCATCCAGCAACACGACGCCGGCAGCCAGGTCTGGCCGGAGTGTAGCCACCTCGAGGGCGACGGGCATGCTGTGGCCGCACAGCACCGCCAGGGTGACTCCCGCCGCCTCGCAGACGCCGATCACGTCCTCGGCGAAGTCGCGTACGCCGAACCCAGACTCCGGTGTGGCGCTCTCACCGTGCCCGGGAAGATCGATGGTCAGCACCCGGTGCCGGCGGGAGAGGTGCTCGACCTGGCCCGCGTAGTACCCGCGGTGGCAGAAGGCGCCGTGGATGAGCACGATGGTCGGGTCGCCCGCGCCAACGATCTCGTAGACAATCCGGCGCCCCCGTACGACGGTGGCCCGTACCGATGGCGAGGCCGGTGGGTGGCTCACCTGCGGCGGGTCGGAGAGCTGGGCGATGGCGGGCATCTCGTTCCTCCTCTTCCAGAGCGGGTCGGTTCGGATCGAAGCATGCGACCCGAGGCTCCGGCGAGGCATCGCCAGAACGGGCCATCCCCGAAGATGGCCAGTCCTGGCTATAGGAGGTGCAGGCGGCTGGCGGCCGCGGCGGCGGCCGTGCGGGAAGTGACGCCGAGCTTGGTGAGCAGATTCGAGACGTGCCGGTGGACCGTGTGCGGGCTGATGACCAGGCGCTCGGCGATGTCGCGGTCGCTCAGGCCCTCGGCGACCAGCCGGAGGACCTCCATCTCCCGGCGGCTGAGCCCGGCGTGCGCGCTCGATGGAGGCTCCGGCGCCGGGCGCATGGCGCCGAGGCGTGCGAAGGCCTCAGCGGCAAGCCGGGCCTCCCGGGCCGCCTCGTCGGCGCTGCCTTCCTGGCGCAGCACCCCCGCCAGGGCGAGGCGAGCCTCGGCGGCCGCATAAGGCAACCCGGCGGCGGCAAGGCGGTCCACGGCATCCTCCAGCAGCTCCCTTGCAGCCCGCTGGTCTCCCGAACGTGCTTCAACGACGCCCCGGGTTGCAGACGCCGCGGCCGCGAGCGCCGGGTTGGCGGTGGCCTCGGCCACCGAAGCCACTTCGTCGGCGGCGGCCCGGGCGCCGTCGAGATCGTCCAGGGCGGCGCGGGCCCGGGCGAGCAGCTCCCACCCCCGGGCGCGCAGCATGCGGTCCTCTGGGGCGACCTGGCGCAGGAACCGCTCCGCCCATCGAGCCGCCGTCCCGGGATCGCCCCGGTCCAGCGCCAGCGCGGCGTGCCCGATCTGCGCCTGGGGATGGAACGCGACGCGGTCGAAGAGGGCCGTAGCCTCGTCGAGGCGCCCCTGCCGCCGCCGGAGTTCCCCCAGGCTGGCGAGGGTGTCGCCGACGAGCCCCCGGTGGAGCGCGAGCTGTTCCGCGGCCCCCTGCAACTCCCGTTCCGCTTCGGCCCAGTCGCCCCGCTCGGTGAGCACAATCGCGTAGTGGGTGCGGCAGACAGCGAAGAGGCCCCCCAGGCCGGTGCGGCGGCAGAACTCCATCATCCGCGTGCACCATTGGCCGGCCCGTTCGAAATCCCGCACCCGCTCGCAGCCGACGATCATCGTGCAGCCAGTGGCCGCGATCAGCTCCACGTCGTGCATCTCGCCCCCCGTGGCGGCCGCGGTGGCTTCATCGAGCAGGCGCATCCCCCCGGCGACGTCACCCTCGGACACCAGGGTTGCCCCCCACACTGCGCGCGCCAGCATTTCCACATCGATGAGCCCGAAGCGCTGGGCGAGCTCCACCGCCTCGACGGCCTTGGCTCGTGCCGTCGCCGGGTCATTGGTGAAGAGGAAGGCGCAGTTGGACTCATGCATCGCCAGGAAGGCGTGCTCGGGCGACACCTCGACCTCGGACAGGAGCCGGCGGGCGCGCTCGGTCCACCCGTTGAGCGCCGCCATGTCGCCCCGGCGGAGCGCGGCCTCCCGGGCGATCTGGCAGGCCACGCGTGCGGAGCCTCGGGCATCCCCCTGCTCGCGGTAGAGCCGGTAAGCCCGTTCCCGGGCCTCTGCGCAGGCGTCCAGGTCCTCGAGCCACCAGCATGCCCGGGCCAGACCTTCCAGCGTGCCCGGTGACTCCCCACCGGCGAGTGCGGCCTCAAACGCCGCTCGGGCTGTCGCCCACTCGCCGCGGGCCAGGGCTGCCCGCGCGAGAGCGACCCCGTCCGCTTGCGCTGCCCGCACGGGGAAAGGATAGACCCCACTTTGGAAACGGTCGGTAGCGGGGCGATGGTCCGGGCGAGCGGCACGCCACCGGGGGGCTGGGTGTCTCCCCCCGGGGGCCAGGTGATTGGTCGCTGGTGGGCGAGGCCAGCTGGCCGGCGGCACCCCTCGGGGTGCAGAGCTCCGGCAGTGGATGGTCGAGCCATCCCGGGTTCCCGATCCGGTTGACGACCCCGTCCTTGCATTCTGGGGCCGGCGGGGCGTGGAGCCGGGCGTCAGGGAGGGCCGGGGGGCTGGGCTCCGGCGTCGCCGAGCCGGTCAGCTCCTGCGCCCGGGGCGGCGAAGGGCTGGGGCGTGGGGGCGGGATACCGCAGCCGCTACGCGGCCGCCTGCAGCTTGGCCAGCACTGCCCGGAGGTGCTCCCGCCGCTCCTTCAACTCCCGCCGGTAGATCGGGTTGTCGGTGTCTGCGATCTCCGGGCTCAGGTTGCTGATCTCGGACTCGAGAACATCGCCCAGGAGCTGCGCCTGGGATTCGGAAAGCTCCAGTGTCATGGCAAGCCTCCCTTTCTGGGACCTGCAAACTGCCTCCCCTCCAGCGTAGCTCGGGCTCGTTATTCCGGGGCCGTTTCGCCGGCCGGATCGCCCTCCTCGGCCCATCCAGCCCATCCGGCCCAGCTGGCCCCTTCACCCCACGAAGCCGGAGCCAGGGCAGCCATCCGCTCGTAGGCCGGGCGCAGCTCGTCCGCCAGGCTCGTCCCCAACCCGAGGTCGATCGGGTCCAGCTGGCGCAGGACGGCGTCGGGCACCACGGCGGGCACCGGCCGGACGTGCAGCTCGGCCAGCTCCGGTCCCGCCGACCAGAAGCCCGCCAGGGACTCCTCCAAGGGCGGGACTCCGGCCCCCGATGGACCGGCGGCCGCCGGCCCGGCCGGCACCTCGCCAACCGACGGGCTGTCCTGGCGCAGCAGCCGCAGGTTGGCCAGGAGCACGTCCTTCGGCCGCCCCCGCCAGGCGAGGATCAGGAAGGGATCCTCGTCGAAGGCTTCCGCCAGGATGTAGTACGTGGCAGCGATGTGCTTGCACGGGTTGGCGTAGTCCGGGCACGAACACTGGGTCACCAGGTCCCGATGCGAGGCGGGGAACAGCGCCAGCTTGCAGGCCCGGAACACCTCACCGATGTCCTGGGGCATCTCACCCGCCAGCAGCATCGCCAGGTACAGCGCCTCCCCGGCCAGCGCGTCCTCTGCCGCCCGCCAGTCGCGCTCGGACAGCACCGTGAGGCCGATCGAGACCTGGTAGGGCCGCGCCCGGGAACCCTGCACCCGGGCGGACACGACTCCCGGGGAGACCTCGAGGTCCAGCACCTGACCCGTGCGGGCGTAGGACTTCCCCCGGGTCAGGCGGCCGCCCAGGCGGAACGACTCCAGCACGGCGATGAACTGCTGGGACCACCACGTCTGGCCTATGGCGCCCCGCTGGCTCTTGGCCTTGATCCCGGCGGCAGCCCGCCGGACCGTCGGCGGGTAGTACGGGTAGTACGGCTCGTCGAAGGGGGCCATGCGTCTAGCCCTCCGACACCGCGTCGGCATCGAGGGCGATGAGGTCCCGGAGCTGGTCGGCGGAAAGCTCGGTCAGCCAGGCCTCTCCGGCCCCCACGATGCGCTCGGCGAGGGCCTGCTTGCGCTCGATCATCTTGTCGATGCGCTCTTCCAGCGTCCCGGCGCAGATAAACTTGCGGACCTGCACGTCCCGGCGCTGGCCGATGCGGAAGGCCCGGTCGGTGGCCTGGTTCTCGACCGCGGGATTCCACCAGCGGTCGAAGTGGATCACGTGGTTGGCGGCCGTCAGGTTGAGCCCGGTCCCGCCCGCCTTCAACGAGAGCAGGAACACCGGGGGGCCGGCGTCGCCCTGGAACCGGGCAACCATCTCGTCCCGGGCCGGCTTCGGGGTGCCCCCGTGCAGGAAGGCCACCTCCCGTCCCAGGCGCTCGCGGAGGTACGGGCGCAGCCTGGTGCCCATCTCGGCGAACTGCGTGAAGCACAGGGCTTTCTCCCCGGCGGCCACCACCTCTTCGAGGATCTCCTCCAGCCGGGCCAGCTTCCCTGACCGGCCCGGGAGCGGGGAGCGGTCGCCTAGCAGGTGGGCGGGGTGGTTGCACACCTGCTTGAGCCGGGTCATCGTCGCCAGGATCAGGCCCTTGCGCTGGATGCCTTCGGAGTCCTCGACCTGGCGCAGCATGTCGTCCACCACCGCTTGGTAGAGCGTCGCCTGCTCCCGGGTGAGGTTGCAGAACACCTTCATCTCCACCTTGTCGGGCAGGTCGGCGATGATGTCGCGGTCGGTCTTCAGCCGGCGCAGGATGAAGGGCCCGGTGAGGCGCTTCAGGCGCTCGGCAGCGTCCTCATCCCCGAAGCGCTCGACGGGAATGGCGAACCGCTGGCGGAACTCAGACGCCTCGCCCAGCAGACCGGGGTTGAGGAACTCCATGATCGACCACAGGTCCGCCAGCCGGTTCTCCACCGGCGTCCCGGTGAGTGCCACCCGGCGCCGGGCCGGGATGGCGGCCACCGCCTGGGTCTGGCGTGACCCGCGGTTCTTGATGTTCTGTGCCTCGTCCAGCACCACCCGCCCCCAGGGGATATCCGATAACCGCTCCCGGTCCCGCACGGCCAGCGCATAGGTGGTGAGCACGAGGTCCGCACCGCCCGCCGCCTCTGCGAACTCCTTGCCGGCCAGGCGCTCGGTGCCGTGGTGTACGTGCACCCGCAGGGCGGGGGCGAACCGGCTGGCCTCCCGTTCCCAGTTGCTGACCAGGGACATCGGGCAGACCAGCAGCGTCGGCAGGGGCCGCCCGCGGCGCCTGCCCTCCCGCTCGGACAGCAGCAGGCTCAGGAGCTGGATGGTCTTCCCCAGACCCATGTCGTCGGCCAGGCAGGCGCCCAGCCCGAGGGCATCGTGGAACGCCAGCCAGGACAGCCCCCGCCGTTGGTAGGGCCGCAGGGTGGCGGCGAGGCCCTTCGGAATCCCCGCCTCCCGGTAGCGCCGGGGGCCCACGCCCGGGTCCGGACCCAGCAGGTCGGCGAGGGCTCCCTCCCCGATGACGCCCACCACGGGCAACCCGACGCCGGCCGGGCGGGCCCCCAGCCCGACGGCCATCGCCTCGGCAAGGCGCATCTCCCCCCGGTGCCGGTTCCCCCGGAAGAAGCGCAGGGCGGCGGCCACCTCGTCGCTGCGCAGCTCGACCCACCGGCCCCGGAGCTGGACCAGCGGGGCCTTGAGGGAGGCCAGCCGCTGCATCTCCGCCTCCGAGAGCGTCTCGTCACCGATGGCCACCTGCCACTCATAGGCGACGATGCCGGCGACGCCCAGCACCGACGGGGTGAGTGATCCCTCGCTCTTGGGGCGCAGGCTGAGCTTGACCCCCAGGCGGGCGGAGCGCTTCGACCACCAGGGCGGGACCAGCACGCCGAAGCCCGCCTGCTGGAGGAGCGGAGAGCCCTGCGCCAGGAAGGCGTAGGCATCGTCGGTGGCCAGATCGGAACCTGAGGGCCGGGCGGTGCGCAGCGCGGGCTGGAGGGCCGGGTACAGCCGGCTCGCCCGCCCGAGGCCCGCCAGCAGCGTCTCCTCGGGGTTCTGGGCTCCCGCTTCGCTGCCCCAGCCCGGCCCCCCGCTGGTGCGCCCGGCCCAGATCTGGGCGGCGGGCACCAGTACCGACCGGTCGTCGAGCGACTGCAGCAGGAACTCCAGCCGCCAGGGCGCCTCCAGCGCGGCTCCGGGTTCGGCCTCGGGTTCGGCTTCGGGGGCCTTGAGCCGGAAGCAGGTTCGCAGCCCCGACCGGGGCGGGGACAGCACCGGGCGGCTCCACGCTTCCAAGGTGGTGGCAAGGGAAGCGAACCCGGGAGCCCGCTTCCCCGCCGAGTCGGGCAGGGTCGGATCCTGCGCCCCGAGCCCCCGCACCCAGGCCCGGGCCACCCCGCCCTTCCGGCGAGCCGGCGCCCCGCCCCCAGCGCCGGTCGCCGAGCGGGCGAGGGCGTCGACCAGGTCGCCGAGCATTGAGGCCACGATGTCCGCCGGGGCACGCCCCGCAAGAGATCCGCCCACCGGCTCGGCCCGGCACACCGGCGGCATCGCCCGCATCAGGATCCCGATCGCCTCCCGGGCGTCGGGGGTCGCCGTCACGGCCAGCCACCGGGCAGCGGACGCTCCGTCGGCGGCGGCGGTGATCCTAGGAACCACCTGACCGCCGACCACCGTCGCCAGGGCCAGGTTGGCGATCTGGATGAGGAAGTCGAGCGACGCCCCGAGTGGGGTCCCTCGGTCCTCGACCCCGACTTCCTCCAGGGCGAGGAGCAGGCGGACCGCGGCCAACGGACCGGCGGCGAGCACGGGCACCTGCCAGGGGGCCAGGCCGACTGAGGTGCCAGGCTGCTGTTCGTCGACCGCCAGCAGCTCGGGCGAGGGCACTGGCCCGGATGGGGCCGTCGGCAGCAGCAGGGTGAGGGTCCCCGGGATGGCGGCCAGGGTCGTCCGGCCAGCCAGCCAGGCTGCCAGGAATTCAGTGCTGAGGGCAAAGGGGTGGGGCCGGGTCCGCGGGACCCGGGCGGGGCGGCCCCGCGGCCTGGACGCGGGCGCGACGGCAACGCCATCCTCGCCCCATAGGCAGAGTTGCCCGGCCGAGGACCAGAGCCCGTGGACTGCGATCACGCCGGAAGCGTACGCCGAGGCCGGTGGTGAAGGATTGGTGAAGCAGGAGCCCCCGGACCGTAGTTAGACGATGACCTCGAGCCCGGCCCCCCCACCCTCTGCCCGGGGGAGGTAGTCCCCCCAGGCCGCGGCCAGGCGCCGGATGCCCTCGGCCAGGACGTCAGCCGGGCGGGCGATGGTCAGGCGGATGTGGTCGTCGAACGAGAGGTCGCACGAGGTGGTCGGGCCGGGAAGGATCGCGACGCCCCGCTGCCTCGCCACGGTGGCCAACTCGCGGGCGCTGCCCGACGGCAGGCGTACCCAGAGCGTCAGGCTGCCCCTGGGCGCCGACCAGGACCAGGTGGGCAGCAGGTCATGCAAGTGGGATTCCACCAGGTGGAAGTTGGCGGTCGCCGACGCCCGGCGCTCCTCCCGTACCCGGTCGATCTCGGCGAGCAGGTGGAGCGAGATGATCTGGGAAGGCACCGACGTGCCGAGGTCCAGCATCGCCTTAGGGAGCCTGGGAGAGCCTGGGAGGGCCTGGGAGGGCCCAGGCCTCCACTGGCGCATGTCGACGGTGAGGTTCGGCGATCCCTAGCCCAACAACCCTTTCACCTCCGCCGACTTCACCATGATCCGCAGCTTCTCGGTGGCGTCCTCGGTGAGCGGGTCGCCGTGGCCGACACCGACGAACTCGGGGGCCAGGTCGATCATCTTGTGCAGCGAGTCCCGCTGCTCGTGCAGGTTCAGGTTGAACGCCGGCCAGCCGGGCGAGAACAGCGGGAACGTGGCGATGGCGTCGCCCGCCAGCAGGATCCTGCGCTCCGCCCACCAGAACGCCACGTGGCCGGGGGTGTGGCCCGGGGTGTGGATGACCTCCACGCTGCCGATCTTGGTGCCCTCCCGGATCGACTCGTCGATGGGGCACTTCGGTGCATGGCCGAAGCCCACGGCCGCACCGAACTGCAGGTAGTAGACCTTGGCGTAGGGGATCAACGGGCGCTGGGGCGTGATCGGCACCCGTTGCGCTTCCCGGTCACCGGCGATGATGTCCGCCTCCCAGGCGTGCGAGAGCACCGTCGCCCCGCTCAACTCCTTCAGCATGGCCAGCCCGCCGATGTGCGAGCGGTGGGCATGGGAGATGACGATGTGCTTGAGGTCGGTGACCTGCCGGCCCATCGCCTTGATCTCGGCGAGGACGCGGTGGGCGTCGGTGTCAAACAAGGTGTCAAACAGAGTCAGGCCCGCCGGGTCGTCGAGCAAGAAGGCGTGGACATTGCCACCCTTGTGCTGCCACATGACCCGGACGCCTTCCGCGGTGCCCACGGACGGCATTCTATGGTCACCCTATGTGAGGATCAACCGTTTTCAGAAGGCAAGGTGCGGCTGGCGAGAGGGTTCGCCACTGCTTGTGCATGACTGAGCACCGTCTGGGTGTTCGGACAGGCACAAATATGGCCCTGGACCGGCCCCGAGCCCGCCCTCAGCCCCGGCCCCCCGGCGCCACCGCCACAATCGGCTCCGGCGGCGGGTTGCCCCCCAGCGACCCCTGGAAGGGGGAACTCGAGAAGTCGAAGATCCCGCCGTCGGTCGCCACCATGAGGTAGCCGTCGCCGTAGGCCACCATGCCCACCACCGGCTGGTTGAGCCGGGTGCCGCCCATCGAGCCGAGGAACGGGGGGCCGAAGGCGAAGATGCCGCCGTCGGAGGCCACCAACCAGTACCCGGGCCCTGCCGGGTTCGGCGCCAGGCCCACCACCGGCCGGTTCAGGTGCCGGCCACCCATCGACCCGGCGAAGGTGGCGTCGCCGAAGGTGAAGATGCCCCCGTCGCTGGCCACCATGTAGTACCCGTTGCCCGACGGCGTCGCCACCGATCCGATCACCGGCGCGTTCAGGCGCACCGTGCTCATGTCGCCCAGGAAGGTGGCGTCGCCGTAGGGGACGGCCCGCCCCAGCGAGGTGAACAGCCAGTAGCCCTTCCCATCGGCCGTCCCGGAGATGCTCGTCACCGTTTCGCCTTTGCCGAGGGCCGGGGCATCGCCGTAGGTGCTGGCGTCGCCACAGGTGTAGACGTGGCCCGCCGTGTCCACCAGCCAGTAGCCCTGCCCGTCCGGTGTGCTCACCATGTCTGCTGCCACCGTCCCGACCACCACGGTCGGGGCCGTGCCGCACTGCACGGGGCCGAAGTTGTAGACGAAGCCGTCCCGGCGGAGCAGCCAGTAGCCGGGGGCCGGATTGATCATCCAGAGGTAGCTCGCTTGGGCCACCGCGCCTCCGGGGTCGCTCACCGTCACAGTGAAGGTGTGCGTCCCGTTGCTGAGGCCGGTGTAGGCGACGGGCGTGGTGCACGTCGCAATGGGGTTGGAGTCCAGCTGGCACACGGTGGTGAGCGGCGTGTTGGGGAAGTTGTCGTCCAGGGTGGTGAAGGCGAAGGATCCGGTGGACGAGGCGGAGGGGTTGGGCGGCTGGTCGGTGATCGTGACCTGGGGCCCGGTGGCGGCGCGCACCGCTCCGGCCGCGCCCAGGAGGGGGATCTGGAGCATCAGGAGCCCGACCGCCAAGACCGCACCGGCGAGGGTCAGGCGCCGCCGGTACCGGACCAGCTTGTTCGGTGGGTGGTTCGTCATGCCCGGGTAACTCTACCTACGGACGCCCGGATGGGGAACCCCCCTCCGCGGCACCCCTCTACCGCAGAGCGGCTACCGCAGAGCGGCCTCGATGAGCGAAGTGAGCGCCTCCGGGTTGGCCAGGGCGTCGGCGCTGAAGACCGAGGGCGGGGCCATCCCCATCAGGATCCGCCGGACCGGGACCTCCACCTTCTTCCCGTTCAGCGTCCGGGGGATGGCCGCCACCGCCAGGATGCGGTCGGGCACGTGGCGGGGCGACAGCTGGATGCGGAGCCGGTCCCGGATCCGGGCGCACAGATCGGCATCCGCCACCACGCCGCGGGCGGGGACGACGAACAGCAGCAGCTCGCCCGCCTGGTCGAGGCCGCCCGTGTCCACCACCAGGCTGTCGGCCACCTCCGCCAGGTCTTCGACGACGGCGTAGAACTCGGCGGTCCCCATCCGCACGCCGCCCCGGTTCAGCGTGGCGTCCGACCGCCCCGAGATGATGCAGCTGCCCCGCTCGGTGATCGTGATCCAGTCGCCGTGGCGCCACACGCCCGGGTAGGTCTCGAAATAGCTCTCCCGGTAGCGGTGCTGCCCGGGGTCGTTCCAGAAACCGGTGGGCATCGAGGGCATCGGCTCCGTCACCACCAGCTCGCCCACCGACCCCACCAGCGGGTGCCCTCCCGGGTCGAATGCCTCGACGGCCGCCCCGAGCATCCGGCACTGGATCTCGCCGGCGTGGACGGGCAGCAGCGGGCACGAGCCGACGAACGCGGTGCACACGTCGGTGCCCCCGCTCACCGACCCGAGGGCCAGGTCCGGGTGGACCGCCTCGTACACCCACCGGAACCCCTCGGCGGGCAGCGGCGCCCCGGTCGAGCCCAGGCTGCGCACCGCCGACAGGTCGAACGTCGTTCCGGGGCGCAGGCCCGCCTTCAGGCACGCGGTCAGGTAGGGGGCGCTGGCCCCGAAGTACGTGATCCCGGTTGCTTCGCTCAGCCGCCACAACGCGCCGAGATCGGGGTACGCCGGGCTGCCGTCGTACAGCACGACGGTGGAGCCCACCAGCAGGCCGCCCACGAGCAGGTTCCACATCATCCAGCCCGTGGTGGTGAACCAGAAGAAGCGGTCGCCCTCGCCCAGGTCCATGTGCAGCGCCAGGGCCTTCAGGTGTTCGAGCAGGATCCCGCCGTGACCCTGGACGATTGCCTTGGGCGCCCCGGTGGTCCCCGACGAGTACAGGATCCACAGCGGGTGGTCGAACGCCACCGGCTCGAAGGCCGGCTCGCCCCCGCGGGCGCTGCCCGGCAGCGAACCCCAGTCCACGACGGCGTCCCCCGCGGACCACGACCCGAGCACGGGCACCCCGACCACCGCCTGCAGCGACGGGAGCTGGCGACGGATCTCCGCCACCTCTGCCCGGCGGTCGTGGTCGCGGCCACCGTACCGATACCCGTCGCATGCGACGAGTATGGTCGGCTCGATCTGGCGGAACCGATCTACGACGCTGCGGGTGCCGAACTCGGGCGCGCAGGCTGACCACACCGCGCCGAGCGATGCCGTGGCCAGGAAGGCGACGACGGCTTCGGTGATGTTGGGCAGGTACGCCGCCACCCGGTCCCCCCGCCCGACGCCGAGGCTCCGCAAGGCCCCCGCGGCCGCAGCCACCTGGGCGGCCAGCTCGTCCCGGGACAGGGTGGCGAGCGTGCCCGCCTCGGAAGCTGCCACCACGGCGGGGGCACCGCCCCGCCGGGCGAGGGCGTGCTCGGCATAGTTCAGGGTGGCGCCCGGGAACCATGCCGCCCCCGGCATCGATGACGACCCCAGGACCCGCTCGTACGGGCGGTGCGCGAAGACCTCGAAGTAGTCCCAGATCGAGGCCCAGAACGCATCGAGATCCGCCACCGACCAACGCCACGCCTCCTCGTAGGAGGGGAAGGCCAGCCCGCCGGCGGACGCCAGCCACGCCAGGTAGTTCGCCATGGCCGAGGACGCCACCCGCTCGTCCGACGGTGTCCACAGCGGGGGGTCATTCACCCCCCGGTGGCCCCCATCGGGGCACCCACCGGGTTGCGCAGGACGCCGATGCCTTCGATCTCCAGCTCCACCACGTCGCCCGGTGCCAGCCGCCGGCCGAGGTCCAGCCCGCAGCACCCGCCCGGGGTCCCCGACCCGTAGACGTCGCCGGCCTCGACGCCCTCTCCGGCGGAGACGTGGGCGATCATCTCGGCCCAGCTCCAGCGGGCCTCAGACGACCGTCCCCGGCCCCACTCCTCGCCGTTCACCCGGCACGCCATGGCCAGGTCGGGCTGGGCCCCCAGCTCGTCCGCGGTGACGATGCACGGCCCGAGCCCGGTGCAGAAGTCCTTGGCCTTGGCCGGGCCGAGCCAGGTGGTGGCCTCCTTGGCCTGCATGTCCCGGGCGGAGAAGTCGTTCAGGACGCTGAAGCCGAAGATGTGGCCCGGGGCGTCGGGGACCGCGATGTCCGTGCCCGGCCGCCCGACGATCATCGCCATCTCCAGCTCGAAGTCGAGATGTGTGGTGTAGGAGGGCCACGGGCAGGTCTCCTCGGGGCCGATCATCCGGCGGTGATTGCCCTTGTAGTACACCGGCGCCTCGTACCAGTAGGCGGGGACCTCGCTGCCCCGGCGTTCCGCCCCCTGGCGCACATGGCTTTCGAAGGCGAGGAAGTCGCGGAGGGAGGCGAGGCGGTCCAGGGGGCACACCCAGCGGAAGCCCGGGGCGCCCTGCCACACCGTCGGCTCCTCGGGCGATGCGGCGATCAGGGACCGGACCGCCTCCCAGGCCTCCGGCCCGGCCTCGATGAGGGTGGCCACCGACCACAGGTAGGGCGGGACCTCGTCCTCACCGGTCGCCAGCGACCAGGCCACCACGAGGTCCAGTGGCCCCCCGCCGGGCACCGCCACCGCGACGCGCGGCGAGGGCAGGGCATCGTTGCGGTACCGCCAGATCCGCATGGCGGTGTCGAAACTAGTCGAGCAGCCCCATCCCTGCTGCCCACGAGGTGGTGTACTCCTTGATCTCGGCGCCGTCCAGAGCCGGATCCACCGCCAGTGGCCGGCGGGTCTCCACCATCACGGCCACCTCGTCAGTGCGCTGCTTGGTCTTCGCGGCGGCGATAGCGGCGGGCTGCGGGCCGTGAGGGATCCCTTGTGGGTGGTGGGTCAGGAAGCCTTCACCGATTCCAGCTCGTGAGAAAAAGCTGCCGGCGTGGTAGAAGAGCACCTCGTCGGCGTCGATGTTGGCGTGGTAGAACGGCACCTTCAGCACGGCCGGGTCCTCCTCCAGAGGACGGGGGACGAACGAGCAGATGACGAATCCCTCGTTGGCGAACGTGCAGTGCGCCGACGGCGGCATGTGGTAGCTGGGCGAGTAGACCGGGCGGTGGTCGAGGATGTTCAGCCGCACCGGGCAGAGGTCGCCCTGCCAGCCGACCACGTCGAGCGGGTGCCAGGCGAACCAGGCCGAAGTCCACGTGCCGTCCCGCTTGATGCGCACCTCGAAGGAGCCGGCCTCGTCGTGCGGGCAGGGCTCGGGCACCTCCAGCATGCCGGGGTCGAACTGGGCGTGGCGTCCCATGAGGCCCCGATCGGGGAGGTGGTACTCGCCGGTGCCCTCGATGACGAACAGGAACGCCTCCGACTCTGGCACGATCCGGTGCGTGGTCCCCTTCGGGAGGACGACGTAGTCGCCCGGCCGGTAGCGCAGCGGCCCGTAGTCGGTCTCGACGACGCCTTCGCCCCGGTGCACGAAGTAGCACACGTCCCCGTCGGCGTCCCGGAGGAAGTAGGGCATCGGCGCACGGCGCCGGGAGACGAAAAGGCGGACGTCCTCGTTGCCCGCCACCAGTGCCCAGCCGCCCTTCGGATCGGCGGCGTCGGCCGGGGTCACCCGGTTGAGGTCGAAGGCCCGCGGCCGGAGCGGGCCCTCGATGCGCACCCAGGCGGTCGGTGGGTGGGTGCGGTACAGGTGTGAGGAGCGCCCGAAGAACGTCTCCCGGCCGTGCTCCTCCTCGAAGGTGCCCTCGGGTATGGCAACGTGCGCCTGCCGGGTGACGATCCCCTTGGAGAAGACGGGGTCCACTAGAGGGCGTCCATTACAGGTTGCCCCGGAGGGCCTGCTCCCGCTCGATGGCTTCGAAGAGGGCCTTGAAGTTGCCCGCCCCGAAGCCCAGCGAGCCATGCCGCTCGATGATCTCCAGGAAGAACGTCGGCCGGTCCTGGAGGGGGGCGGTGAAGATCTGCAGCAGGTAGCCGTCGTCGTCGCTGTCGACCAGGATGGCGTTGTCCTGCAACGGTTGCAGGTGCTCGGCGACCTCGGGAACCCGGAGCACGGCGTCGTCGTAGTAATGGTCCGGCACCCCGAGGAACGGCACGCCCGCCGCCCGCATGGCGGCGACGGCGGCCACGATGTCGTCGGTCTGCAGGGCGATGTGCTGCACCCCCGGGGTGCCGTAGTACTCCAGATACTCCTCGATCTGCGATTTGCGCCGCCCGGCGGCGGGCTCGTTGATCGGCAGCTTGATCTTGCCCTTGCCGTCCCACAGCACCTTGGACATGAGGGCGGAGTACTCCGTCGAGATGTCGGCCTCGGAGAAGTGCAGCATCTCGGCGAAGCCCATCACCGCCTCGTAGAAGGCGACCCACTCGTCCATGCGGCCCAGCTCGACGTTGCCCACGACGTGGTCGATGCTGCGGATGCCCAGGTCGGGCGTTGGCAGGCTGGGCTGCACGGGTTGGAAGCCGGGCAGGAACACGCCCCGGTAGTCGTCCCGGGAGATGAGCGAGTGCACCGTGTCGCCGTAGGTGCCGATCGACGCCCGCACGACGGTGCCGTGCTCATCCTCGATCTTCTCGGGCAGGGCGACGCTGGTCGCCCCCCGCTCCAGGGCGGTCCAGTAGGCCGCCTCGGCGTCGGGGACGGTGAAGGCGACGTCGCGTACCCCGTCGCCGTGGTGGCGGACGTGGTCGGCGATCTCGCCGGCGGCGCCCAGGGCGCCGGTGAACACGAAGGTGGCGTCACCCTGGCGGACGCACCAGCTGGCCCGGTCCCGGCTGCCGGTCTCCAGGCCACGGTGGGCGACGGGGGTGAAGCCCAGCGCCCGGTAGAACTGGGCGGCCTGCCAGGCGTTGCCGACGTAGAACTCGACGTGGTCCACCCCGAGGATCGGGAAGGCGTCGTCCATGTGAAGCCTCCAGCGTTGCGTTCGGCCCTCGATCAATGATCGCGCCGCATCCCGGCAGCGGTTGGAGGACGCGGCCGGTTTGCCGTGTTCGTTCTGGGGAGTTTCTGGTCCCGTTTTGGGCCAAAAAGCTCCCCGCGATGATGTGGGCGGCGGTCCGGATCCGGGCTCTGACGCGTTCGGGGTCCACCCATGCGGCCCCTCGGCCGAACTCGGGGACATTCGTCCCGGTCAGTGGGACACCTATGAGGGTCGGGCTGTCAAGCGGCGGTTTGCTTCGCCTTTGCCTTTCCCCTCCCGGACCAACCGAGGGCCGTCTGCGAAGCAGACCGAAGGCCCTTGACGGGTGAGAAGGCCCCCTGGCAAGCTGTCG
>DASTWV010000050.1 GCA_035765775.1 Actinomycetota bacterium
ATCACGTGCACGACGTCGGCGCCGTCGTAGCGGTAGCGGTCCTGGATGAACATCTTCGAGACGATGAGCTCGGTGGGGGCGGTGATCTTCGCCTCCACGCCGTAGACGACGATCGTGTCGTTGTTCTCGAACCAGGCGTCGGTGACGGGCGCCGCGCCGTTGGACATGGCGAAGATCACGTCGAAGAAGCGCTGCTCCTGCCAGACCTTGGCGATCCAGCGCTCGTCCTCCACCTCGGTGCGGTAGCCGCGCGCCTGGAAGTAGGCGAGCGCCTTGGGGAAGTCGCCGGCCTTGCAGAACACGTCCAGGTCCTTGGTCGGGCGCACGATGCCCGTGTAGGCGCTCACCGCGTAGGTGCCCGACAGCAGGAAGGGGATGTTGGACTCGGTCAGCAGCCGCAGGCTTTCCGCGTAGAAGGCCTCGGCGTCCGGCGGCGGCTCGAGGGCGGAGGCGTCGTGGGCCTGGGACATCGGGCGGTGGAACGGGGCCGTGCGGCGAGGGTTCCGCCGGGCGGGACGGCCGCGGCCGCCTTCGGCGGGCCTGCCGATATTTGCGGGCGGCCGGGAACCCGGGCCCGAAACCTACGTTTGCGCGATAGGGTGGGGGTGCGCCTCCGCGCAACTCCCCGCCATGCGCACGAGCTCCCCGGGGGATACATGCCTGCCCAGACCAAGACCGCCGCCAAGGCTCGCCGCGGCGCCGATTCGGACACCGAGGCCGATACGGCCCAGCTCCTCGCGGCCCTGCGCGCCTTCCGGCGGGGCGACTTCTCGGTCCGCCTGCCGCGGGCCGCCGGCATGGCCGGCGAGATCGCCGACGCTTTCAACGAGGTCGTCGAGCTCAACGATCGAATGACCAAGGAGTTCGAGCGCCTGGGCGATACGGTCGGCCGCCAGGGCAAGATCAGCCATCGCGCCAAGCTCCCCGCCGCGCAAGGCTCCTGGGCCGCCAGCGTGGACGCGGTGAACGCGCTGATCACCGACATGATCCACCCCACCGCCGAGATGGCGCGGGTGATCGGCGCGGTGGCCAAGGGCGACCTCTCCCAGACGATGGACACCGAGAACGAGGAAAAGCCCCTGCGCGGCGAGTTCCTGCGCATCGGCAAGGTGGTGAACACCATGGTGGGCCAGCTCGGCTCGTTCGCCGCCGAGGTGACGCGCGTGGCGCGCGAGGTCGGCACGGAAGGCAAGCTGGGCGGCCAGGCGCAGGTGAAGGGTGTCGCCGGCACGTGGAAGGACCTCACCGACAACGTGAACTTCATGGCCGCCAACCTGACGAGCCAGGTGCGCAACATCGCCGAGGTGACCACCGCGGTGGCCAACGGCGACCTCTCGCGCAAGATCACCGTGGACGTGAAGGGCGAGGTGCTGGAGCTGAAGAACACCATCAACACCATGGTGGACCAGCTCAACGCCTTCTCCTCGGAAGTGACCCGGGTGGCCCGCGAGGTGGGCACCGAGGGCAAGCTCGGCGGTCAGGCGCAGGTGAAGGGCGTGGCCGGCACCTGGAAGGAGCTGACCGACAATGTGAACCTGATGGCCGGCAACCTGACCGGCCAGGTGCGCAACATCGCCGAGGTGACCACCGCGGTGGCTCGCGGCGACCTCTCCAAGAAGATCACCGTGGACGTGCGCGGCGAGATCCTGGAGCTGAAGAACACCATCAACACCATGGTGGACCAGCTCAACGCCTTCTCATCGGAAGTGACCCGCGTGGCGCGCGAGGTGGGCACCGAGGGCAAGCTGGGCGGTCAGGCCCGGGTGGAGGGCGTCACCGGCGCCTGGAAGGACCTCACCGACAACGTGAACTTCATGGCCGGCAACCTGACCGGTCAGGTGCGAAACATCGCGCAGGTGACCACCGCCGTGGCCAAGGGCGACCTCTCCCAGAAGATCACCGTGGAAGCCCAGGGCGAGGTGGCCGAGCTGAAGAACACCGCCAACACCATGGTGGACCAGCTCCGTGCCTTCGCCGACGAGGTGACTCGTGTCGCACGCGAAGTGGGTACCGAGGGCAAGCTGGGCGGCCAGGCCCTCGTGCCCGGGGTCTCCGGCACCTGGAAGGACCTGACCGACAACGTCAACCAGCTGGCCGGCAACCTGACCGGCCAGGTGCGCAACATCGCCCAGGTGACCACGGCCGTCGCCCGGGGCGACCTCTCCCAGAAGATCACCGTCGAGGTGCGCGGGGAGATCCTGGAGCTGAAGAACACCATCAACACGATGGTGGACCAGCTGCGGGCCTTCGCCGACGAGGTCACCCGGGTCGCCCGCGAGGTGGGCATCGAAGGCCGCCTCGGCGGTCAGGCGGAGGTGCCCGGGGTCTCCGGCACCTGGAAAGCGTTGACCGACAACGTGAACCAGCTGGCCAGCAATCTCACCACGCAGGTGCGCAACATCGCCCAGGTGACCACCGCCGTCGCCCGGGGCGACCTTTCCCAGAAGATCACCGTCGAGGCCCGGGGCGAGGTGGCCGAGCTCAAGGACACCATCAACATCATGGTGGACCAGCTGTCGGCCTTCGCCGACGAGGTCACCCGCATGGCCCGCGAGGTGGGCATCGAAGGCAAGCTGGGGGGCCAGGCCACCGTGCCGGGCGTTTCGGGCACCTGGAAGGACCTCACCGACAACGTGAACCAGTTGGCCGGCAACCTCACCTCCCAGGTGCGCAACATCGCCCAGGTGACCACCGCCGTGGCCAAGGGCGACCTCACCCGCAAGATCACCGTCGAGGTGCAGGGCGAGCTGCTCGAGCTGAAGAACACCATCAACACCATGGTGGACCAGCTGTCCGGCTTCGCCGACGAGGTCACCCGCGTGGCCCGCGAGGTGGGCACCGAGGGCAAGCTCGGCGGCCAGGCGCAGGTCAAGGGCGTGTCCGGGACCTGGCGGGCGCTGACCGACTCGGTGAACTGGATGGCGGACAACCTGACCGACCAGGTGCGCAACATCGCCCAGGTGACCACCGCGGTGGCCCAGGGCGACCTCTCCCAGAAGATCACCGTCGACGCCCGGGGCGAGATCCTGCAGCTGAAGAACACGATCAACAAGATGGTGGACCAGCTCTCGGCCTTCGCTCGGGAGGTCACCCGGGTGGCCCGGGAGGTGGGCATCGAGGGCCGCCTTGGCGGGCAGGCCGAGGTGGAGGGCGTGTCGGGCACCTGGAAGAACCTCACCCTGAACGTGAACCAGCTGGCCGGCAACCTCACGTCGCAGGTGCGGGCCATCGCCGATGTGGCCACCGCCGTCACCCAGGGCGACCTCACCCGGACCATCACCGTCACCGCCGCCGGCGAGGTGGGCGAGCTCAAGGACAACATCAACCAGATGATCGCCAACCTGCGGGAGACGACCATCGCCAACCAGCAGCAGGACTGGCTGAAGTCCAACCTGGCCCGCATCGGCGCCGCCCTGCAGGGCCAGCGGGACCTGGCGGCGGTCTCCCGGCTCATCATGTCCGAGCTGACCCCGCTGGTGGACGCCCAGCTGGGCGCCTTCTTCCTCGCCGAGGTCACCGACGGCGACGAGACCGGTTTCCGGCCGCTGGCCGCCTACGGCCTCAAGTCCAAGCGGGGCACCCGCTACCTCCTGGGTGAAGGCCTGGTGGGGCAGGCGGCGCTGGAGAAGAAGACCATCGTCCTGTCCGACGTGCCCACCGGCTACCTGACCGTCGCCTCCGCCCTCGGCTCGGCGTCGGCCAGCAACGTCATCATCCTGCCGGTGCTGTTCGAGGACCGGGTGCTGGCGGTGATCGAGCTGGCCTCGTTCCGGCCCTTCTCCCCGGTGCACCAGGCGTTCCTGGGCCAGATCGTCGAGTCGGTGGGCGTGGTGCTGAACACCATCATCGCCAACGCCCAGACCGAGATGCTCCTGGAGCAGTCCCAGACCCTGACCGCCGAGCTGCAGAGCCGCTCCGCCGAGCTGCAGGCCCGCCAGCAGGAACTGCAGAACACCAACGCCGAGCTGGAGGAGAAGGCGGTGCAGCTCGAGCGCCAGAACCGGGCGATCGAGGTCAAGAACGCCGAGATCGAGCTGGCCCGCCGGGAGCTGGAGGACCGGGCCGAGCAGCTCTCCCTGTCGTCGAAGTACAAGACCGAGTTCCTGGCCAACATGAGCCACGAGTTGCGCACGCCGCTGAACAGCCTGCTGATCCTGGCGAAGCTCTTGGCCGAGAACCCGGACGCCAACCTCACCCCCCGCCAGGTGGAGTTCGCCTCCAGCATCCGTGACGCCGGCTACGACCTGCTCACCCTCATCAGCGACATCCTCGACCTCTCCAAGATCGAGGCCGGCAAGATGGACATCGCCATCCGCCCGGTGCGCCTGAGCGCCCTGTGCCGGGACCTGGAGCAGACCTTCCGGCCCATCGCCGCCCAGCAGGACCTGAGCTTCACCGTGGAGGTCGCCGAGGAGCTGCCCGAGACGATGCTCACCGACGAGCACCGGGTGCAGCAGGTGCTGAAGAACCTGCTGTCCAACGCCTTCAAGTTCACCGAGAAGGGGGCGGTGTCGCTCCGGGTCTCGCTCCAGCAGGGCGGCGCGGTGTGCGCCTTCGCCGTCAGTGACACCGGGATTGGCATCGAGTCGGGCAAGCTGGCCATGATCTTCGAGGCCTTCCAGCAGGCCGAGGGCACCACGAACCGGCGCTACGGCGGGACCGGCCTCGGCCTGTCGATCAGCCGGGAGATCGCCACGCTGCTGGGCGGCCAGATCACGGTCGAGAGCGTGCCGGGGGCAGGCAGCACCTTCACGCTGTTCCTGCCGATGGGGCCGGCGGGCTCCCACATCGAGATCGCCGAGGACCTCGACGACGTCTTCATGGAGCCGATCGAGTCCTACCTGGCCCCGGTGGACGCCGAGGCCCCGGTGGTGGCGGGCAAGCGGGTGCTCATCGTCGACGACGACATCCGCAACCTCTACGCCCTCACCAGCGCCTTGGAAGACCGAGGCATCGAGGTGCTGTGCGCCACCAGCGGGCTCGACGGCGTGGACCTGTTGCGGCGCAACGCTTCCACCGACCTCGTGCTGATGGACGTGATGATGCCGGACATGGACGGCCACCAGACCACCCGGGCCATCCGGGAAATCGAGGAGTTCTCGGAGCTGCCGATCATCGCCCTGACCGCCAAGGCAATGCCGGGCGACCGGGAGGCGTGCCTGGCGGCCGGGGCCAACGACTACATCACCAAGCCGGTGGACCTGGACAAGCTGCTGAGCCTCATGCGGGTGTGGCTCTACCGGTGACCGCCCCCGAGGGCCGGGCCCGGATCCTGCTGGTCGACGACCGGCCCGACAACCTGCTGGCCCTCGAGGCCGTCCTCGAGCCCCTCGGGCTCGGGCTGACGACGGCGACCTCCGGGGAGGAGGCGCTCCGCCTGCTGCTGGGGGAGGAGTTCTCCCTCATCATCCTCGACGTGCAGATGCCCGGCCTGGACGGGTTCGCCACCGCCCGGCTGATCAAGCTCCGGGAGAAGACCCGCCACATCCCGATCATCTTCCTCACCGCCATCAGCGGCGCCGAGGAGCACCACCTGGAGGGCTTTGCCAGCGGGGCGATCGACTACGTCTACAAACCGTTCGAGCCCTCGATCCTGCGGGCGAAGGTGGCCGCGGTGCTGGAGTTCATGGAGGTCCGCCGGCGCCTGGAGCAGGAGGTGGCCGAGCGCCGGGCCTCGGAGAGCCGCCTGGCCGAGCGGGAGCGCCAGCTGGGCGAGAGCGAGGAGCGGTACCGGTCGCTGGTGGAATATGCCGCCGAGGCGATCGTGGTGCTGGACCTGGATACCGGGCGCTTCGTGGACGCCAATCCCGAGGCCGAGCGCCTGCTGGCGGTGTCCCGGGCGTCGCTCGTCGCGGGCGGCGCCGCCGGCGGCCGCGCCCGGGGGGCGCCGGTCGCTCCGGACGCCTGGCTGGAGCGGGCGCGCCGGGGCGGCACCGAGGCATTCGAGTGGACCCTCGACGGTCCTGACGGCGAGCCCGTGCTGTGCGAGGTGCGCTTCCACCCGCTGCCCTCCGCCGGCCGCCACCTGGCGCGGGGGACCGTGATCGACATCACCCAGCTGCGCCGGGCGCAGGAGGCGCAGGCCGCCATCCGGGAGCACGAGCGGGCCCTGCGCCAGACCCGCCAGGTGGCCGAGACGCTGCAGCGCAGCCTGCTGCCCGACCGGCTGCCCGAGATCCCCGGCATCGGCCTCGCCGCCCGCTACATGCCGGGCAGCGCCGGCCTGGAGGTAGGCGGCGACTGGTACGACGTGCTGCGCATGTCCTCGGGAGCCATCGGCCTGGCGGTGGGCGACGTGGTGGGGCGCGGCCTGCGGGCTGCCGCCACCATGGGCCAGCTGCGCACCGCCCTGCGGGCCTACGCCATGGACGACTCGTCGCCCGCCCGGGTGGTGGAGCGGCTGTCGGCGCTGGCTCCCAGCTTGCCCGAGGCCGAGATGGCCACGCTGGTGTATGCCATCTACCGGCCCGAGGCCGGCATGGTCACCTACATGTGCGCCGGCCACCCCGCGCCCCTGCTGGTGGCGCCCGACGGCACCGCCCGCTTCCTGGAGGAGGGCCGCATCACGCCGCTCGGCCTGCCCACCCCGGCGGTCGCCGAGGGGGTGGCACCGGTGGAGCCCGGCTCGCTGCTGGTCTTCTACACCGACGGCCTGATCGAGCGCCGGGAGGTCAGCCTCGAGGAGCGCTTGGAAATGCTGGCCCGGGCGGCGGGTGGCGTGGCCGGGGCGGGGGCCGAGATGGCGTGCGAGACGATCCTGGCGGCCATGACCGCCGACGCCCCGGCCCGCGACGACCTCGCCCTGCTGGTGGTCTCCTGCGCCGTCGGGCTCTCCCGCACGTTCCGCCTGAGCGTGGCGGCGTCCCCGGCTGAGCTCGCCACGGTGCGCCAGTCGCTGGGGCGGTGGCTGGCCCACGCCGGAGCAAGCAACGACGAGCGCCGGGACGTGGTGCTGGCAGTCTCCGAGGCCGTGACCAACGCCATCGTCCACGCCTACGCCCCGCACGAGGGACTGGTGGACATCGAGGCCAGCCTGGACGATGCCCAGGCGGTCACCGTGCTGGTGCGCGACCGGGGCACCTGGCGCTTCCGGCAGTCGCCGGGCGGCGGCCGCGGCCTGCTGCTCATGCAGGCGCTGGTGGACCAGTGCGACCTGGAACCCGGCCTGGAGGGCACCGAGGTGCGCCTGCTGCGCCGCCTGGGCCAGCCCCTGCGCTCCTCGGCCCCCGCCGAGTGGCCCGAGGCGCTGCCCGAGCCGCCGGCGTCGGTCGGCGGGGACGAGCCGGTGGTGGTGGTGCACCTGGCCGAGGACCTGGACGCCGCCAGTGCAGAGCAGACCGCCGGCGCCCTGGCCCGGGCGGTGGGCAAGGAGCACGGGGGCCTGGTGGTGGACCTGTCCGGGGTCGGGTTCGTGGACAGCAGCGGCGTGCGGGTACTGGTGGAGCTGTGGCGGGCCATGCGCCGCCGGCGCCAGGAGCTCCGCCTGGTGGTGCCCCCGGGTTCGCCCGGGCGCCGGGTGGTCGAGCTGACCCGGCTGGCGTCGGTCATCCCGCTGGCGACCTCCGTCCCCCTGGCGGTGGCGGAGATCGAGGGCCTGCTGGCGGGCCGGGGGGCGGGGGCCTAGGGTCTAGCCTCTGCCTGTGCGCTCCGAGGTTCCGCCAAGAAGGTTGAGATGCTCCTATAGATCGTCAAGCCGCGGCGGCGACCGGTTGGGGCGACTTGGGGAGCAGCGCGGCGTTGGCCTGCCGCTCCCCATCCCGGTTCAGGTCCGCCGCCCACAGCATTCGGGGGACATTTGTCCCACTGGCCGGGACGAATGTCCCCCACCTCAGCCGAGGGTGCCGCATGCGTGCACCCCGAGCAATGGCATGGGTCCGGGTGCCCCTCGACCAGCAAAATTTCGTATCAGACCCGGACTCGGGCCGCCGCCCACATCATCGCGGGTCGATTTGCCCGCAAAAAGCGAGCAAAGCGACCTCGCCGGCAACCGACCTGCGAACGGCGCCCCCCCGCTAGGACTTCTCGGCCCGCTCCAGCGCCGCCGCCAGGTCCTCGTAGCCGACCTTGCGCCCGGGCACCCAGGCGGTGAGCCCCTCGAGGTCCATGAGGCGGCGCCACTTGGGGTCGTTGTAATTCATGCGAAGCAGGGCGTCGGTCCACCGGGCGCCCAGCTCGGCGTCGAAGTCGGGCAGGGCGGTGAAGTTGCAGTGGCAGTAGGGCGGCGACGTCCACAGCGAGCTGACCAACCCGCTGTTCACGTGCCCCGCCTCCAGCTCCCGCACCCAGGTGGGGTCGCCCACGGCCCCGACGTCGGCGATCCCTTCATGGACCGCCCGGAGCACCTCCAGCTCGCTGGTCCCGGTGTCGCCGTGCTTGCCGACGTCGAGGTTGAAGCGCAGCAGCTCCACGTCGGTGCCCGGCGTGAGCCCAGCCTGCTCCACCCAGTAGAGCGGCAGGATGGCGGCCTGGGCCGAATCGGCGCTCCCCAGGGCCAAGCGCTTGCCCTTGAGCTCCGACAGGTCGGTGATCTTGCCGCCCCGGCCGACCAGCCGGGTGGTGAAGCCGATGTCGGTGTTGCGCATGCCCAGCACCTGGCACGCCCCGCCGGCGCGCACCTCGGAGCGGAGGTAGGCGACGTTGGTGTTCCAGGCCACGTCGATCCGGCGCCCGAAGAGGGCGTCCACCTGGGCTTCGTAGTTGGAGAACAGGACGTAGTCGGTCGGCACGCCCGCCTCCCGGAAGTAGTCCCGCATTGACTCCCAGATCGGCACGACCTTGGCGTCATAGGCAACCGCGCCCAGGGTCAGGATGCCCTCACGTACGGTGGTCATCTTGCTTGTTCCCCCCGAGATATATGAGTTAGAAAAGAGGTAGTCCGGTGGCCAGTTTCCCGACCCACTGCTTGAGGACCTCGTTGGTCGGCGCCATGACCGAGCCCGCCCGGCCGTCGCGCCAGTAGCGCTCGATGGGCAGCGCCCGGGAGTAGGCGATGCCCCCGCACGCCTCCATCGCCCGGCCGGTGACCGCGATGACGGCCTCGGTGGCGGCGATCTTGGACTGCATCACCAGCGGGAGGGCAGCCTCGTCGCCGGCGTCGGCGGCCTTGGCGGCTGAGGCCAGCAGTGCCCGGGCCTGCTCGGTGATGAGGGTCATCTCTGCGATCTCGGTCTGCATGGTGGGGAGTTCGGCCAGCGTGCCCCCGGCGTTCTTGCGGGTCTTCACGTGTTCGATGGTGTCGTCCAGGGCGGCTTGGGCGATGCCCACGTTGATCCCGGCGATGCCGATAAGGAACGTGGGCGCCACGACGTTGAATACCAGCTCCTGGCCGGCCCCTTCCCCGCCGATCAGCCGGTCCGGCCCCACCTTGACCTCGTCGAGGACCAGCTGGACCGAGGAGTTGCCGGTCATCCCGATGCCCTCCCAGCTGCCCTGGAACGAGACGCCCGGGTCGTCGGCCTCGAGGACGAGGATGTCGAGCCCGGCCTCCTCGGAGGCGTTGACCAGCACCGGGTACAGGTCGGCGTGGCCGCCGCTGGTGACGAAGCTCTTCTTGCCCACCAGCCGGAAGGCCCCCTTGGCCGCCTGGGCCGAGATCTCGGGCATGTAGAAGTGCGCCCCGGTGGTGCGCTCGCTGAAGGCCAGGGTGGCGAGGATGTCGCCCGCCGCCGCCGGCTTCAGCCAGCGGTCGGCCTGGGCGTCGGTGGCTTTGGCGGCGATGACCGCCGTGCCGCACAGGTGCATGAGGTAGCACAGCCCGGTGGACCCGGCGCCCCAGCCGATCGCCTCGCAGATGAGGGCCAGGCCGAGCAGGTCGCCGCCCTTGCCCCCCAGGTCGGGGGAGATCATGAGCCCCAGCAGGCCGGCGTCGGCGAGGGCCTCCAGGTGGGGTGCGGGGAAGGCCCGCTGGGCGTCGAGCTCGGAGGCGGTGGCGTGGATGCCCTCGGCGATGCTCCAGGCGCGCTCGACAAGGGCGTCCCGGTCCTCGGCAGTCATCGGCATGATTCGTGCTCCTTTCTGAGGGTCAGTCGGTGGATCGGTCGCGTGCTACATGAAGTTCGGCGTATGGAGTTGGGAGATTTTCTCGGCCGTGGCCCGGTCCAGGCCCACCTGCAGCATCCGGCGGATGCGGTACTCGTCCATCGAGCGGTGCAGGGCCCGGACCGCCTCGGTGCCGGCCCGGCGCTGCGCCGCCGACGACCCGCCGCCCCCCAGCACCGTGAGGGCCTCCAGGACCGGCGGGTTGATGCCGGTGGTGGCCTGCAGGATGGCGGAGCGCTCCTCGGCCGAGGCCACCAGCTCATCGGCCCGGGTGGGGTCGTGGCGCAGGTGCTGGCGCACGTGGGCGATGCCGTAGGCCACGTGGCGGCCCTCGTCCATGCGGGCCTTGCGGACGACATCGGCGGTGACCGGGTCGGGGGCGTGGTTCTCGATGTAGCCCAGGAGGTCGAGGAAGGTCCCCTCGCCCAGGACGTGCAGCAGGAAGCTGGACTTGAAGTAGTCCTCCTGCAGCAGCAGGCTCTGCAGCGACCACTCGGTCATCGCCGCGGCGTACTGCAGCCCGCCCCCGTTGGCCAGCGCCCGCTTGGTGAAGACCTCGATGTGGCGGGCCTCGTCGTTGATGATCGTGGCCAGGAACAGCACCGGCTCGACGTAGCGGGCGTTGATGCGGGGCAGGAACTTCGCCGGGATGTAGAGCGCGAGGTACTCGTTCTCCGCCAGGAACGTCATGACCTGGCACACCGCCCGCTCGAGGTCGTCGGGCAGGGCGGGCAGCTGGTCCCAGGCGATGTCCTCGCTGGCATTCCACTGCTGGGCCTTCGCCTGCTCGTACAGGGCGGCGATGTTGTCGGCCCACACCTCGGCCTTGGTGTTGAGGGTGAAAGGGTAGGACGGCATGCCGGGCTCGGCGACCGCTCCCCGGGGGACGAAGCCGTAGTAGGTGGGGGCCTCGTCGGGCACCTCGCCCGCCCGGCCGGCGAACCAGTCCCGCAGGTCGATGCGCCTGCCGTCCCGGCGGGGGAGGGTGACGCCCCAGTCCGGCTTCTCCCAGGCCGGTGCCGCCGGGCCCTTGCGGAGCAGCCATTTGCGCCCGGCGCCGGCATCGAGGCGGGCCAGGACGTCGCAGCCGTTCAGCCGGCACCAGCTGGACAGGTCGTCGTCGAGGTCCTGGTCCTCGGCGGCGCCCACCTCGAGGACGTCGCCCTCGTCCAGGCGGGACACGGCGTTGCGCAGCATGAGCAGCACCGGCCCGGGGTCGATCCCGGCGGCGTCCAGCACCGCCGCCGGGGTGATCCCCACCAGGCTGAAGTCCTTGCTGGCGTTGGGTTCTTGCTCTTCGTCCATGGCGTTCTTCTGGGTTTTGTCGCTGCCTTCGGGGAGCCGCCGGGGGGGCAGCGCCCACCGACTGACTCCAAGCCGACTCCAAGCCGCCGAGCATAGCTGAACGAAATCGATATGCAGACCCCATGCGAGTTCGGTATGAATATGAGTGGCGTGGCGATGAACACCGATCAGCTGCAGACCTTCGTCGTCCTTGCGCGCACGGCGAGCTTCACGAAAGCCGCCGCCGAGCTCAACCTCAGCCAGCCCGCGGTGAGCCGCCACATCCAGAAGCTGGAGCACGAGCTGGGCGTCCCCCTCCTCGACCAGCGCCGGGGACGGGTGGAGCTCTCCGAGGCGGGAGAGCGCCTCCTGACGTTCGCCGAGGAGGTGATGGAGGGCCGCCGCCGGCTGATGGAGACGCTGGGGGCCGGGCCCCGGGCGCTGGAGGGCGAGCTGCGGATCGCGGCATCGACCACCCCGGGAGAGTTCCTCGTGCCAGGGCTGGTGGCGGCATTCACGAAACGCCATCCCCGGGTCACCACCCAGGTGCTCATCGCCGACTCCTCCGAGGTGCCCGAGCGCCTGCGCTCCCGGCGCTACGACGTCGGCTTCTCGGGCGTCGAGCTGCCGGACAAGGACCTCTACCACCAGGAGGTGGCCACCGACGAGATCGTCCTGGCCGTGCCGCCGAAGCATCCCTTCGCCGGGCGGGGGTCGGTGGAGCTGAAGGAGCTGGCCGGGCAGCCCTTCGTCATGCGGGAGGCGGGGTCGGGGACCTTCATGAGCTTCCACGCCGCCCTGAAGGAGATGGGGGCCGAGATGCCGCCCTACCGCACCGTGATGGTGCTCTCCACCACCCAGGCCATCGTCTCGGCGGTGGGAAGCGGCTTCGGGATCGGCCTGGTGTCCCTGATGGCGCTGGACGCCCGGGGGCCGGGCGGGCCGGTGGCGGTGCGCATCGAGGGCCTCCCGCTGCGCCGGATGCTCTACCTGGTGCTGGAGCGGGAGCGGGCGCTGCCGCCGGCACCGTCGGCGTTCTGCACGTGGGTGATCTTCCAGACGGGCAACGGGGAGCGCCGGTAGTTCGGCGGCTTTTCCCGCTCTCCGGCGGGCCCGGAGGGGCGGGTCTATATACTCGGCCTTCTTAGCGAGCCGCCTGCGCGGACTGGCGGAAAGGACCTCCGACGGTGCTGTATCTCGTGCTCGTGGCGCTCGCGGTCGGGCTCATGGTCGGCGGCATCTGGCTCATGAAACGGCCCGGCGACGAGTCGTCGCGCTCCATGGCTGCGTTCAAGCGCGGCCTGAACGCCCTCGACGAGCAGAGCCGCAGTGTCTACGGCCGCACCCGGCCCCGGGCCGGGAGATACCGCTGATGGCCCGCGACCTGGCCATCGACCTCGGTACCGCCAACACGCTGGTGTTCGTTGAGGGCCGGGGCATCGTCCTCAACGAGCCCACCGTCATCGCGCTGAACCGGGAGAACGGCCAGGTCCTCGCCATGGGAAGCGAGGCGTACCGCATGATCGGGCGGACGCCGGGCTACATCGTGGCCGAGCGCCCGCTGCGCCGGGGCGCCATCACTGACTTCGAGGTCACCGAGCGCTACATCCGCCTCATCCTCGAGAAGGTGGGCGTGCGCAAGCGCATTCCGCGGCCCCGGGTGCTCATCTGCGTCCCCTCGGCCATCACCGAGGTGGAGCGCCGCGCGGTGCAGGAGGCGACGATGGCCGCCGGCGCCCGGGAGGCCTACCTGATCGAGGAGCCGGTGGCGGCGGCGATCGGGGCCGGCCTGCCGATCAGCGAGCCCGTCGGCAACCTGGTGGTGGACATCGGCGGCGGCACGTCCGAGGTCGCAGTCATGTCGCTGGGCGGCGTGGTGGTCAACAAGGGCGTGCGGGTGGGGGGCTTCGACATCGACGAGGCCATCTCCCGCCACATCCGCAAGGAGTACGGGATCGTGGTGGGGGAGCGCACCGCCGAGCAGATCAAAATCGCCATCGGTTCGGCCTTCCCGCTGGCGGACGAGGAGAAGGCGGAGATCAAGGGGCGGGACCTCGCCGCCGGGCTCCCCAAAGTGGTGCACATCACCTCCGAGGAGATCCGGGAGGCCATCGACGACCCGGTGCGCGCGATCGTCGAGTCCGTGGTCCAGGCGCTGTCGATGACGCCGCCCGAGCTGTCGCAGGACATCCTGTCGCACGGCATCGCCCTCACCGGCGGCGGGGGCCTGCTGCGCGGGCTGGAGGCCCGGGTGGCCCAGGAGTGCGACGTGCCGGTGCACGTGACGCCCCGGCCGCTGGAGTGCGTCGTGCTGGGGGCAGGGAAGTGCCTGAGCTCGTTCCAGGCGGCCAAGGACCTGTTCCTCTCCAGCCGCTGACCAACGCTCATCCCGCTTCTAACCCCACAGCGCAATCGAGACGTTACAAAATCCTCATTCCGTGCCGGGCCTGGTTTCCCGAACCAGCTCCGGTTCTGTGTGCACCCAGTGCCGTCTCGGGCACTCCCGTGTACACAGAATCACAGAGAGTGCTTTGCCGGCGCCCCGGCACCACCATCGACCCCACCCTGACGGGGGAGGACTACGCAGTTTTCCCGGAGTCCCTGGCTAGAGAGCCAGGCCCTCGCGTAGCCGACAATATCGGCGAGGACTCCCCTATCCCCCGCACGGAGTAGCCAACGGCCTTGTTCGCGCGTCCCAGGTGGTCAGCAGAGACGTGCCCCCGGACGGCGCGGAGGGGGGCGCGGGCGGCGGGCGCCCTGGGGGCCGCGGTGCTGCTCGCCATCGGCCCGGCGGCCTCCGCCTCCCTCCCGTACCCGCCCAACGACCCCTACTTCGCCAGCCAGTGGGCGCTCAAGGTCATCAAGGCCCCGCAGGCCTGGACCAAGAGCACCGGAGCGGGGATGACCGTGGCGGTGGTGGACACCGGGGTGCAGTTCGGGGTCCCGGACCTGCCGGCGAGCGACTCGGCCGGCTCCTTCAACTGCATCGGCACCGGCGGGACCTCGACCCCGTGCCCGGGCGATACCAGCGGCGACGGCCAGGGCCACGGCACCTGGGTGGCCAGCGTGATCGCCGCCGACACCAACAACGGCGCCGGGATGGCCGGGGTCGCCCCCGACGCCAAGATCCTCTCGGTCAAGGCCATCGGCTCCGACGGCACCGGCTCGGTGCAGGACATCGCCAAGGGCATCGAGTTCGCCGCCGACCAGGGCGCCGAGGTCATCAACCTCTCGGTCGGGCCGGATGCCTTCGGCACGCCCTTCCCGCAGCTCGACTGCCCGCCGGGCACCGCCGGCGGCTGCCTCTCCTCGCCGGTCAGCAGCCCCGACACCCTGCATCAGGCCCTCCAGCCAGCCGTGGACTACGCCTTCAACCACGGGGCGTTCGTGGTGGTCTCGGCGGGCAACACGCTGCCCAACGCCGGCCCGGGCCCATCGATGTACCTCGGGATGGACCACCTGCTGATTGTCGGGGCCACCGGCTCGAGCGACACACCGGCCAGCTACTCCGACACCGGGAGCGGTTCGACGTTCATCTGGGCGCCCGGGGGCGACGGCTCGTGCGCCTCGGGGCAGACCAGCACCTGCATCATCCTGGCGTCGAGGTCGGGGGGCTACCAGGTGAGCGAGGGGACCTCGTTCGCCGCCCCGCACGTCGCCGGCGTCATGGCGCTGCTCATGGCGATGGGCTACTCCAACTCGGCGGCTGCCGCCCGGATCGAGTCCACGGCGGACTCGACGTCGGCCGGCCTGCGCCTGGATGCCGCCGCTGCGGTGGGGGCGTCGTCGGCCACCCCGGCCACCACGTCCCAGCCGGCCAGCCCGCCGGTCCTGCCGGTTGCCCCCTCGCCCCCCCGGACCACCGTGACCCACCCCGCCGCCAGCCCGGCGGCCGCCAAGCCCCCGGTGGTTCCGGCGGCGGCCACGACGCCCCCCCCGTCGCCCGTCCCGTCGCCCAGCCCCTCGCCCCAGCCGTCGCCCAGTGCCTCCCCGACCCCGGCGGGAGGCGATGCGAAGGATCCATCCGGGCTGTCGGTCGCCCGGGCGGTGGCTGACAAGGCCGCCCCATCGGGCAAGGAGTCCCCCCAGGTCGTGGCCCTGATCCTGGTGATCGCCGCCGGCGGTGCGGCGGGCGTCGTGTTCATCGAACGCCGCCTGCGGGTGTGAACCGGCGGCCCCCTCTCCGGCCCACCACACCTTCTGACCACGCGCACTATCCTGGGTGGAACGCATCTCCGGCGTGTGCTGTGGATGCCCTCATGTGCCCGACCCGCCCTCAACTGAACGCGGGAGCGCGGGCTGACCGTCGAGGTAGTGCCCGTGCGAGAACCGGTCGTCCAGCAGCCGCCCCCGCCGTGGATGCAGCCCCCACCGGGCGCCGGGAAACGCAGGGGGTTCCCGGGCCTGAAGACCGCCGTTGTGGTGGGTGCCCTGGCGATCATCGTCGGAGCGGTCATGGCGGTGCACCTCAACTACGACGTCTTCGTGCCCGGCGAGGCGCCCAGCGCCGAGGCCCGCATCAGCATCAACGCCCCGCAGGCCGGCTCGGCGCAGTGCACGGGCACGATCTGCGTCCACAAGCGCGCCGGGTCGATCCACCTGACGACGGTGGGCGTGTACTACGGCGTCCGCCTACCGCAGCTGATCGCCGCCAAGCTCAACCACCGGGATGCGGTCTACCCGGAGTCGGCCTACCCCAACGACGCCGCCGCCCAGGTGACCGAGATGGACGAGAGCCAGCACGATGGGATCGTGGCGGGACTGGGCGAGGCGCTCGGCTACACCAACCTGAAGCTGGACGGCCTCCTGGTGGTGGGCCTGGTCACCAACACCCCGGCGAACAAGATCCTGCAACTGGGCGACATCATCACCTCGGCGGACGGCCAGGATCTGACCGCCTCCAGCGGCACCAACCAGTTGGGCACCATCGTCTCCAACCATGCGGTGGGGGAGAGCGTGCACCTGAGCGTGCTGCGGGGCGGCAAGCCGATGTCGCTGACCGTCGGCGTGGTGAAGAACCCGTCGCCCACGTCGGGCTCGAACCCGGGCCCCGCCCGGGTGATCGGGGTCGAGATCGAGCCGGACTACATCCCACCCGTGCCCATCAAGATCAACGCCGGGGAGATCGGCGGCCCGTCGGCAGGGCTGTCCTGGGCGATGTCGATCGTGAACCTCATCGGCCCGAACGACCTCACCCGGGGGCGGATCATCGCCGACACCGGGACGATCGACTACGCCGGCACCGTGGGCGACATCGGGGGCATCCAGCAGAAGGTGTACGGGGCCGAGGCCGAGCACGCCACGATCTTCATCTGCCCCAAGGACCAGGCCAAGGACGCCCAGGCGACGGTCAACCAGTCGCACGTCAAGATGCGGGTGATCGGCGTCTCGACGCTGCACGAGGCCATCCAGGCCCTCACCGCCTCCTGACCGCCCCGCCGGGGGCCGGGATCCGGGCCTCGGCTACAGGCCGGACGTACGGTCTCGGGAACAGGCCATGAACACGCTGTCGGTTCCCTTCCACTTCACGACCACGTTCGTGGTCGCCGTCGGGGCCTTCGCCGGCCTCTGGCTGGCGATCTCCCGGCCCCGCTTCGCCCCCAAGGGCTGGGCCCGGGCTCTGTTCGGCCTGGGGTGGGGGATCCTGGCGGTCGCCGAGACCTTCGACGGGGCCCAGATCATCACCTCGGCCACCGACGGGCGGCTGCTCATCGTGCGCTCGGCGGCCTACCTTGCCCTGCTGATCTCGCTGGTGCCGTCCGCGCTCGCCGAGAACAAGCTGGACCCGTGGCGGCCCGGGGAGGCGGGCCAGGGGGCCTGGGCAGTGTCGGCCGGCGCCGTGGTGCGGGGCGCGGGCCCGGCGGTCATCGTCCTGTGGACGGCCCTGGTGGCCTTGCGCAGCCGGCTGGAGGGCGCCCGCCGCCTGGGGGTGGCGTTCGGGTTCCTGGGGCTCTCTGAGATCATGCTGGCCCAGCCGGGCGGCGGGAACAACCCCTCCAGCGTGCCCTGGCTGGTGGGCCACACGCTCATCCTCCTGGCGGGGATGGCGCTCGGGTGGTGGCTGTGGCAGGCGTTCCGGGTGTCGGTGCAGGCCCGCTTCGTGGCCGCCTTGGTGCTGCTGCTGATCATGGTGGTGGCAGTGATCTCGTCGACGGTCACCTCGGTGTTCGCCAACAGCTCGCGCTCGAACGCCTTCAAGGCCGAATCGGCGGCGGCGTCGTTCGAGACCACCGCGCTGGGAAGCCTCACGAACCTCTATCTCACCGCCGCCACCCAGAGCGCGAGCACGCAGGGGGTGGGGGACCTCATCCAGTCGAACAGCGCCGCCACTCTGGCGATCTACGCCGGATTCGTCCGTGGGAAGTCCGATTTCTTCGTGTTCTGCTCCCCGGCGCCCAACCTCTACTGCCTGCCCCTGGGGGTTGCCGCCGATAAGGCGGCGGTGACGGACACGGACACACCCCAGATCTACGGGAGCCCCGTTGCCCGGAGCGCCCTGACCGGCACCGCCGCCGGGGCGGTCGTCAACATCGGCCTGGGGAGGCCCAAGCTCGCCGTCATCGGGGGGGCACCGGTGTTCGTCTCCGCCACCCCCGGGGGACCGGCCCACCTCGTGGGCGCGGTGCTGGTGGGCAAGGTCGTGACCGACGCAGTGGTCGGCAGCCTGTCGTTGCCGGGCAACCCGGGCGTGACGGTGGTCGGCCCCGACGGCCGCATCGTTGCCCAGTCGCACGTGCACCGGGGGCTCGGCGCCACCCTCAGCCGGATCGGCCGGAGTGTTGTCGTTGGCGGGCATACGCAATCGAGCTCGGTGTCGGTTGATGCGGGGTCCTACAACATCGTTGCCGCCCCCCTGGTCGGTTCCGGCAACGCCGTGGTCGGAGCCCTGCTCGTGTCCGAGCCCGAGAGCCAGGCCGCCCCGCCCCGCTCGGAGAGCATCGCCCTGTTCTTCGGGGCGCTGGCCGCCACCTTGTTCGCCGTCGGGGCGTCGATGGTCTCCGGGGCCCGCATCGCCCGGCCGATCCGGGAGCTGACCGCCGCCGCGGTGCGGGTGCGCACGGGCGACCTCACCGCCCGGGTGCCGGTGGACGAGGCCGACGAGATCGGGGCCCTCGGCGAGGCCTTCAACCAGATGACGGCGTCGCTCACCAGCCTGACCGGAGAGCTGCGGGAGGCGGCCGTGCAGGAGTCCCAGGTCCGCGACGAGCTGGAGACCGTCCTGCAGTCGATGAGCGACGGCCTGATCGCCCTCGACCTCTCGGCGCGCATCGTCACGATCAACCGGGAGGCGCAACGGCTGGTGGGGATGTCGGCGGACCGGGCCCGGGGGCGTCAGATCGAGACCGTGCTGGGGCTGGTGGACGCCGGCGGGGCGCCCATCGACCTGCCCGTCTACCGCCTCGAGGCCGGCTCCGCCGTCGGCTTCGTGCCCTCCCCCGACCGCAGCGACCCGGACACCAAGGTGTCGCTCACCTCGGCGCCCATCTCGGACGACGAGGGGACGGTGCGGGGTGCGGTGGTCGTGTTGCGCGACCTCACCTCGGAGCACCTCATCGACAAGATGAAGGTGGAGTTCCTCTCCAACGTGTCCCATGAGCTGCGCACCCCGCTGACGCCCATCAAGGGCTACGCCGATCTCATGCGGCGCAAGACCCTCCCGCCCGAGAAGGTGCAGACCTTCCTGAACGTCATCGTGGCCTCGACGGAGCGGATGGAGCGCATCGTCAACATGCTGGTCGACTTCTCGGCCATGCAGGCGGGCAACATCACGATCCGGCGGGTCAATGTCAGCCTCGACGCCGTCACCGACGAGCTCGTCACCAAGTGGCGCCCGGCGGCGCCCAAGCACACCTTCCTCCGGGAGGGCTTCGAGTCCCTGCCGCCGGTACCGGTGGACAAGCGGCTGTTCCCCCTGGCCGTCGACGAGTTGATCGACAACGCGGTCAAGTTCAGCCCCGACGGCGGCAAGGTCTGGGTGCGCGGCCTGATGGACCCCCGGCGGCCGGACCGGGTACTGGTGTCGGTGACCGACCAGGGCATCGGGATCGCCGAGGCGGAGATCGAGCGGATCTTCCAGGACTTCGTGCAGGTGGACGCCTCGGAGACGCGAGAATTCGGGGGCCTGGGACTGGGCCTGGCCTACGTCCGGCGCATCATTGAGGCGCATGGGGGGGAACTGCGGGTGGAGAGCACGCCGGGGGAGGGGTCGACCTTCACGCTGGTGATCCCGATCTTCAACGTGCCCGAGAACGATGGGGGCGAGGCGCCCGAGGGCACCAGCGCCGAGGCCCGGCCGGGCCCGCAGCGTCCCCGCCCCACACCCACCTTCCGCCGGGTCCATTCCGCACGCCGACCGCCACCGGAGTCACCCGAGGACCGGGACAAGTGACCGGTCGGGGGGGCCGGGTCCGGGCGGGTCGCCCGGCGGGCGGGGCGCTGGTGGTCGCCCTCGGGATGGCGGTGGGGTTCCTCCTCGTCGCGTGCTCGACGTCGCACCCGAAGGGCTCGGCGGGCCCGGCGATGAGCCTGTCGGTGTCTACCGGGAAGGTAACCGTCAACGGCGGGGGCAGGTCGACCACCGTGACCACCCGGGCGGGCGTCGCCGTGGGCTACCGCATCCAGGTGGCAGCCGGGGGGCTCGCCACGCTGAACCTCAGCCCGGGCCGGGTCTTCCAGATCCAGTCCGGGGAGGCCGACATCACCGCCCCGGGGACCGTCGAGCTGGTGTCGGGCAGTGCCCTCGGGCAGTTCACCGCCCCGGGCGAGATCGACGCCCAGGGGGTGGCGACCACCGCCAGCAACGCCACGTTCCGGGTGGACAGCGGGGCCACGACCACGGTCGCCAGCTACGCCGGGACCGTCACCGTGACCATCCCGGGCTCCTCCATGCCGGTGCCTGCCTACGACCGGGTGCAGGTGGTGGGCGGGGTGCTCCCGGCCAACCCGGTGCCGCTGCAGTACACCAATGCGGGCGACGTGTGGGACCACGACTTCGTGCAACCGGCCCTCGACCTGGACGGCCGCCTCGCCAGCTTCCGCAACGGGCTGGACGCCCAGCTGGGCAACGCCTCGGGGGCGGCCTTCTTCCGGCTGGCGGTGCCCGACCCGGTGGCCCTGGCCGCCATCGCTCCGTTCTACGGCGACCCCCGCTCCGACGTGCTGATCGGTTGGGTGATCGCCAAACACGCCCCCGTGCCCGCCGACAAGGTGGCGCCGACGTTTGCCGTGGTGATGACCCTGTGGAGCCAGGGCCAGCCGTGGGGACTGATCGCCATGGAGTTCCAGGTCCCCGCCGACACGGTGTTTGCCGGGCTGGAGGACGCCATCCACCAGGTGGGCATCTCGGTGTCGAACCCGATCCCGAAGCTGACCGCCCCGCCGATCACCATCCCGACGGGCCGCCCGACGCCGTCGCCGACCACGCCGGCGGTGTCGCCCACCCCGCCGGTCGTGGCTCCGACCCCGACCCAGACCCCGGGTGGGCTCGGCACCCTGTTGAACCCTGTGGTGGATACGGTCAACACCCTGCTGAACAACCTGCTGCACCTGCTGCTGCCCGGGCCGAGCCCGTCGCCGTAGAGCTGCGGCTGGGGGGCTACGCCGGCACCGTCGGGCGCTCGGCGCACGCGGTGAGGATGCGCGTGCGGGATTCCGCCGGCGACAGGTCATCCGCCTGCTCCACGGCGGCCACCTCGTCCGCCAGCTCCCGTCCTTGATCGAGGCCCGGATCCAGCGCGAGTAGTCGCCCCGGCGCAGGTGGTAGGCCCAGGTCCCGTCGCCCACCCCCCGGGCGATCTCGCCGAACAGGGTGAGGTTGGGCGCCCGCAGGTGGAGCCTGGCCTCGGGGCCCCGGAACCAGAAGCTCTCCTCGCCCAGTTCACCCTTGGCGTGCGTGCGCCGGTGGCGCCGGCGCTGGGTCCGGGGGCTCGGCACCACCGCGCGGAATACCGTGCCCGCACGGGCATCCCACACCACCACCCCACCCTCTTCGTCCGCCGGGCCGGCGGCGTCGGGCCCCTCTGGCGGCTCCCGCCCGGTCGCCATGGCGAAGCCCCCGAGGGTTTTCTCCGGTTCCGCCCCGACCGCCATCACGAGGCCGAACTGCTGGAGCGCCTCGGGGGCAACGTCGCGCACCTCTTGGGGGGGGTATCGCTCGCCGTCACCCAGGCTCAGGTGGGTGCTCTGCGGCTCGAGGCGTCGTAGTCGCCATCCGGGTCCAGGATGCAGGCTTGGTAGCCGGCATCGACGACCTGCTCGATCAGCGCGGTGGCGGTGGATGACTTGCCGCGGCCCGACGGCCCGGCGGCGAGGAGGTGGGTGCCCTAGGGGCTGAGCGGGTGCACGGTGCCGGCGACCGCCCAGCCGCACTCGCTCAGATCGAGGAGGGCGTGGTCGTTCTCCCCGTCGCCCATCGCCACGGTGTTGTGGCGGGTGAGCTTCAGCTCGGCGAGCGCGGCCTCGAGGCCCGACGCCTTGTTGACCCCCGAGGGCAGGATCATCAGGGCGCCCTTGTTGGAGACCAGGTGGTTCTCGAGGCCGAGGTCGGCAATGGCTGCCAGCACGGTGTGGCGGTGCTCCTCCAGCGTGGCGAGGATGCTCGCCCCGATAGACAGCGCGGCCACGCCCCCGGTCTCAATCTCCCGCACCAGGTTCTCGGAGGGCGCATCCCCGAGCCGGCGGTCGCGCTGGGTTTCCGGCCCGTAGAGGAGGGCGCCGTTCTCGGCCGGGATCCGCTCGAAGAGGTCCAGGCGGGGGAGCACAGTCCGGAGGTCGTCCAGTTCGCGCCCGGTCACGATCACCAACCGGCGCCCGGAGTCCCGCAGGGCCTGGAGGGCGGCCACGGTGGCGTCGGCCACGCCCCCTCCTGGGCGAGGGTGCCGTCAAAGTCGACGGTGAAGACAACGAACCGCGGGCTGCTCTCCTTTGGTTCTCAGACGCAGCGCCCGCCGGGCCGCCGGCGGTCCCTCGTGGGCCGCACCGGGCCGGGAAACACGGGGCCGCCGCGGCGGTGTCGAGTACGCTTCGCCCATGAGGCCTGACGACGCTGCGCCGGAGCCGGCCGGGGGCGGCCTGCCCGCCGATCCCGCCGCCTATTTCCGCCAGCTGGGCGAGCAGACCTCGCAGGTGCTGGCCGCCGCCGAGCAGGCCGCCCAGGGGATCCGGGACCAGGCCCGCAAGGATGCCGCCGGGATCATTGCCGAGGCCCGCATGCAGGCCGAGGAGGTCGGCCGGGCGGCCGCCGGGCAGCGCCGGGCCGCCGAGGAGGAGCTGCGCCGATTCCGGGCCGCCCGCACCATCCTCGCCAACCAGATCGAAGACGTGCACCGGCGCCTCGAGGAGGTCATCCTCCGGCTGAAGACGCCGGTCGAGGCGCCGGATACGGCACGCCCGGGGGCCGGGTCGGCAGCCGCCGAGGCGCCCGGCCGGGGCCGGGGCCCGTTGCCGGCCCCCGGTGGGCCGGTGATGGAAGAACCCGTTGCTGCCGAACCCTCGCGCCCGCCGTCGCCGGAAGTCCCGCCGTCGCCGTCGTCCTCGCCGTCGTCCTCGCCGTCGTCCTCGCCGGAGTCCGAGGCTCAGCCCGGGTCCGAGACCGAGACCGATGCCGAGGTCGCCCCGGTGGTGGTGCCCGAGCCGGTGGCCGCCGAGCCGGAAGCGGCGAAGGCAGCGGGGGTTCTGGAGCCTGCCGGCACCGCTGCGCCCCCGGAGGAGCCCGGCACCTCAGCCCCGCCCGATCTGCCCGAACTCGAGGTCGAGGCCAACGGGCAGGCCCAGTTGGAAGAGGTCGCCGTGGCTGTGGTCATCGAAGAGGTGGTGGAGTCGGCCGAAGCGGCCCTCGAGCGGGCCTCCCCGCCCCAGCCGGCGGCTGCCGCCGAGCCCGTCGCCGCTGAGCGCACGCCGATCCTCACGGCGTCACCCGAGCCCGAGCCGGACCCCGCCGAAGCCGCCGAACGGGAGGGCTTCGCCAGCCGGCGGGAGGCGCTGGGCGACGCCCCGCTGCTGGCCGCCCGCAGCCTGAAACGGTTGTTGCAGGAGGACCAGAACGACCTGCTGGACCGCATCCGCCGCCACCGGGGGCGGGGGACCTTCGAGGCCGACATCCTGCCCGCGCCGGTGCAGGTCGAGCGCTTCGTCGCCGGGCTGCGGGGCGTGCTGGAGCCCGCCTTCCGGGCCGGCCGCCGCCTGGGCGGGGCGCCGACGCTCGGGGACCCGGCGGACTCGGTCGCCGGGCTGGTCGCCAAGCAGGTGGTCGCCCCGCTGCGGCGGGATCTTGCCCGTATGATCGAGCCCCGGCTGGCCGCGGGGGACACCGCGACCACGGTGTCCGAGCGGGCCGGAGACGTCTACCGGGTGTGGAAGGGCGTGCGGACCGAGCTCCTCGGAGAGGGCCTGGCCTACGCCGCCTTCCACCACGGGCTGCTCGACGCCTGGCGGGAGGCCAACGGGCCCGCCAAGCGGTGGGTCTTCTCTCCCGACGAGGCCGACTGCCCGCGGGATGTGTGCCGCACCAACGCCGCTGCCGGGGCCGTGGCCGTCGATGCCTCGTTCCCCAGCGGCCATCTCGCCCCGCCCGCCCACGGAGCCTGTACCTGTACCGTCATCGCGGCACGCGTGTAGGCTGAGCCGGCATGGTCCAGCGCTTGCCGACGGGGCGGCGTACCCGTCAGGTCATCCTCGCCCTCGCGGTTGTGGTGGTGCTGTTCCTCATCAGCCTTTCGACGCTGGTGAAGGCCTACACCGACGAGTTGTGGTTCCGGGAGGTCCACTTCACGACGGTGTTCTGGACCGTGTTGCGCTCCGAGTTCGTGCTCGGTGTGGGCATGGGATTCCTGTTCTTCGTCTTCTGCCTGGGCAACCTGCTCATCGTCGCCCGCCTCACGCCGGTCTACCACCTGGCGGTCGAGCCCAATGACCCGCTCAACCGCTACCGCACCGCGGCGCTGCCCTACGTCTCGTGGATCGCAGCGGGCGGGAGCGCCTTCCTCGCTCTGCTCTTCGGGCTCAGCGCCGCCCCGCTGTGGAGCAAGCTGGTGCTGGCGCTGCACAGCGTCCCGTTCCACCAGGCCGACCCGATCTTCAAGCGGGACATCAGCTTCTACGTCTTCCGGCTGCCCTTCTACCAGGTGCTCTACAACTGGGCGTTCGCCGCCCTGATCGTCGTCACCCTGGTGGTGGCGGTCGCCCACTACGCCACCGGTGGCATCCGCCCGCAGTCGGCCGCCGAACGGGTGACACCTCAGGTGAAGGCGCACCTGTCCGTGCTCATCGGCCTCATCGCCGTGCTCAAGGCCTGGGGCTACCGGCTGGGCGAGTACAACCTGCTGTACTCCACCCGGGGCAAGGTCACCGGGGCGTCGTACACCGACATCCACGCCGAGCTGCCGGCACTCCGCCTGCTGGTGGTCATCTCGGTGATCGGGGCGGTGCTCTTCCTCATCAACATCCGGTTCAAGGGCTGGGCGCTGCCCATCGTGGGCGCCGGCCTGTGGCTGCTGACGTCGGTGCTGGCGGCGGGCGTGTTCCCGTTTGTCATGCAACGTTTCATCGTCGTCCCCTCCCAGCTGCAGAAGGAGACGAAGTACATCAACTACAACATCGCCGCCACCCGCAAGGCGTACGGGATCAACATCCCCCCGCAGCCCTACACCGATACCGGGGACATCACCTCGGAGGTGGTGAACAACAACGCGGCGGTCTTGAATGCTATCCGTCTGTGGGACCCAGATACGCTGGAAGGCGCATTCCAGACTCTCCAAGAAATCAGACCATACTATTCTTTCGTCGACGTCAATCCGGACCGGTACATGATCAACGGGGCGCTGCAGCAGGTGATGGTGTCGGCCCGGGAGTTGAATACGTCGAACCTGCCCGGCCGGAACTGGCAGAACCAGCACCTGATCTACACGCACGGCTACAGCCTGGACGTGTCGCCGGCCAACACCAAGACGCCCGAGGGCCAGCCCGACTTCCTGGTCCAGGACATCCCGCCGACGTCCACCGCCGACACCCTCAAGATCACGCAACCGGAGGTGTACTTCGGCGAGAACGTGCAGCAGGGCAGCTACATCCTGGTGAACTCCAAGCAGCAGGAGCTGGACTACTCGACCCCGAACGGGGACGTGTACTCCAACTACCAGGGCAGCGGCGGCGTGCCGATCTCGAGCTTCTTCCGCCGCATGCTGTTCGCCTGGCGCTACAAGGACATCAACATCCTGATCTCCGGGCTGGTCACCTCCAAGACCCGCATCGTCTACTACAGCCAGGTCCAGGAGCGGCTGCAAAAGGCGGCGCCGTTCATCAACTGGGACACCGACCCGTATCCGGTGGTGGTCAACGGCCGCATCGAGTGGGTGGCCGACGGCTACACGGTCACCGACATGTACCCGTACTCCGAGCAGGTCGACTTCACCGACCGCACGACCCGGGACAACAGTCTGGGCCAGACGACCAGCATCGGCAGCCAGGAGAACTACATCCGCAACTCGGTGAAGGCCACCGTGGATGCCTACAACGGTTCCATCCACTTCTACATCTGGGACCCGAGCGATCCGCTGATCCAATCCTGGTCCAAGTCGTTCCCCGGGATGTTCCGGCCGGGTTCGGCGATGCCCCCCGGTGTCGCGGCGCACCTGCGCTATCCCGAGGACATGTTCAGCGTGCAGACCTTCCTCTACCAGACCTACCACGTGACCAACCCCCGCACGTTCTTCTCCCAGGGCGACATGTGGCAGATCCCGGCGAACCCCAACGGCGCCGGCGGGGTGCCCAACGGGCACCTGTCCGAGATCCAGCCCTACTACGTTCTCGAGACCCTGCCCGGGCAGACGACGCCCACCTACCAGCTCATCCTGCCGATGAACGCCTCGGGCAAACAGAACATGACCGCCCTCATTGCGGCGCAGTCGTCTTCGTCGGTCGGGGGCCAGGGCTTAATCGACCTGTCGTTCCCGCCCGGGGCGCTGGAGGACGGCGTGGGCCAGGTCCACGCCCGGATCAACGCCAACAGCGCCGTGTCCCAGGCCCGGACCTTGCTGGGCCAGCAGGGCTCCCAGGTGACCTTCGGCAACCTGCTGGTGATCCCGCTGGCGAACTCGCTGCTCTACGCCGAGCCGATGTTCGTGGGCGCCCAGGCCAACACGGTGCCGCTGCTGGAGGACGTGATCATCGCCACGGCGAACCAGGTGGCGTTCAGCCCGGACCTGGAGACCTCCCTGCAGCAGATCGTCACCGGGACCACGCCGCCCCAGGGGCCGCCCACCACCGGGGGCGGGGGCGGGCCGACGCCGACACCATCACCGGGCGCCTCGCCCTCAGCGGGGGCCTCGCCTCCGCCGGCGGGGGGCGGGACCGTCGCCCAGCAGGAGCTATCGCTGCTGCAGCAGTACGAGGCCGCCCAGGGCCGGGGGGACTTCGCGGCGGCCGGGCAGGCCCTGACCCAGCTGGCGCAGCTGCTGCAGTCGGCGGCTACCGGGCCGGGCTCGGGCGGGGCGGGGGCGAGCGGGACGGCGACGCCTTCCGTGGCTCCGTCGGGGTCCGCTTCGCCGAGGGCGTCGCCGACGCCGACGAAGTGAGGGCCGTGGTAGGCTAGCGGGGCGAGGTGGAGCAGTCTGGTAGCTCGTCGGGCTCATAACCCGAAGGTCGCAGGTTCAAATCCTGCCCTCGCAACGAGCATCGGCCCTGGCCAGACGTACTTTGGCCGGGGCTTTCTGTTTGTCCGGGGCGACAGCGAGCCGCCGTCCCTCGATCCCTCCCGATGCCCGGCCAGTTGACCCGCTCCGTCGTACCGCGATATCACTTCCCCGGCGGTGGGCGCCGGGTCCAGAGGAAACTGCCCCATGGCTGACCAGGCTTCACCGGCGCTCGTCGTCGAGCACCTCACCAAGGCCTTCGGCGAGCGGGTCGCCTTCAGCGACGTCTCCTTCGAGGTGGCCCACGGGGAGGTGTTCGGCTTCCTCGGCCCCAACGGAGCAGGCAAGACCACCACCGTCCGCACGCTGGGCACGCTGCTCACGCCCACCTCGGGGAAGGCGGTGGTCGCCGGGATCCCGCTCAGCGCCCAGGCCGGGCCGCAGATCCGCCAGAAGATCTCGATCATGCCCGAGGCGCCGGGCCTCTACCAGCGCCTGACCGTCGCCGAGAACCTCGAATGTTTCGCCGGGCTGTTCGGGCTGAGCGACCCCAAGGCGCGCATCGAACAGGCCCTGAAGGCGGTCAACCTCAGCGCCCGGGCGGACGACCCGTGCGGGTCGCTCTCCAAGGGCCTGCGCCAGCGGGTCGGCCTGGCCCGGGCGCTGCTGAACGACCCGGTGGTGCTCTTCCTCGACGAGCCGACCTCGGGGCTCGACCCGGTGGCTGCCCGGGAGGTGCACGAGCTCGTTGCCTCGCTCCGGGAGCGGGGTGTGACCATCTTTCTCACCACCCACCGCCTGGGCGAGGCCGAGCGGCTGTGCGACCGGGTGGCGATCCTGAACACCACGCTGCGCATGATCGGCCGCCCGGACGAGCTGCGGGAGCAGCTCTTCCAGCGCACGCTCGAGGTCCGTGTCCACGGGCGCATGGGCGACCCCGGCGCACTCTTCTCCGGCCTGAACGGGGTCGAAGGCTGGTCGGAGCGAGATCCGGGCACGTACGTCCTCACGGTGGCCGACCCGGAGGCCGCTGCCCCCGGGGTGGCCCGGGCGCTGGTCGGGGCCGGGGTTGACATCGTGGCGATCGGTGAGTCCCGCCACTCACTGGAGGACGTCTACCTCGAGCTGGTCGATGAGGACGTCGAGGCGGTCCGGCGATGAGCTTCTCGTGGGGGCGCGTCGGCGCCATCGTCCGCAAGGAGCTGCGCGACTACCGGCGCAATCGCTTCGTCCTCGTCTTCACGATGGCGGTGCTCCCGCTGCTCTTCATCATCTTGCCGATGGTCCAGCTCTTCACCATCCCGGAGGTGGCCGCCACCACCGTGCTCGACCGGCGCATCGGCCTGTCGCTGCTCTACCTGCTCCTGATCCCGGCGATCGTGCCCTCCGCCCTGGCGGCCTACACGGTGGTGGGGGAGCGGGAGCAGGGGACCTTGGAGCCGATCCTCACCACGCCGCTGCGGAGCGAGGAGTTCCTGGTGGGCAAGGCGCTGGCGGCCCTTATCCCCACGCTGATCATCGCCTATGCGATGCTGGCCATCTTCTACATCGGCGCCGCCATCGTCGCCCACCCGGCCGTGTCGTCGGCGGTGTTCCAGCGCTCCCACGTCCTGGTGCAGCTGGTGTTCACCCCGCTGCTGGCGGCCTGGTCGATCTGGGTGGGTATCGCCATCTCCACCCGGATGAGCGACGTCCGGGCAGCCCAGCAGCTCGGAGTCTTCGCCAGCCTCCCGCCGCTCGCCATCGTGGCGCTCATGGGGCTGAACGTGATCACGCCGAGCCCGGCCCTCGCCCTGGGGCTGGCGGCGGCCCTGCTGGCGGTCGACGTGCTGGGCTGGCGGGCGGTGGCGGGGATGTTCAACCGGGAGCGCCTGATCGCCGGCCGGCGTTGATCCCAGCAGCGTAGGAAAGTACAGGGCAACGCCCGTCGGCAGGAGTGCTGGTTGCTGTCGCTTCAGGCGAGCCGGCGGGCGATCTCGGCGGGGTACTCGGGGAAGTAGCGGGTGATGTCGCTGAGCGAGAAACGGGTGAGGATCGAGGAGGCTCGCTCCCGCTCGAGCAGGAAGCGGAACGATTCGCCCACGATGCGCTCCAGGTCGTCGGCCCCGAGGTCGGGGCCGTTGGGTAGACGCTCCGGCACCGTCACCTGGTGCTGGGTCTCCGTGCCGCCCTGGCGCACCCGAACCTCGAACAGGCGGCCCCCCAGTGGCGCAATGGCGATCTCAGCCACGGCTCTCCATTCGACGTCCCCCAGCAGATCTCCCTCACCTTAGGCGACGCAATGGCAACCCGCCGGGCGTCCCGTCGCCACCGGTTGGCCCGAGCCTCGAGGTGCCCCGGGACATAGTTGGTGGAGTGGTACATCCCACAGCTGTTCCACTCCACCAACTAGGAAGCGGCCGCCCCAACAAGGAGACGGCCGCCCCCACGCTGTCGCCCCGCTGGGGCCCGGCCGATGATTACTACCCCACGCGGGTACCATGTCGGGGTCTCCCGCAGCCGCCGAAGCCCGCCAGAGCCCAGCCAGCAGCCAGTAAGAGGACTCCCGTGGTCACCTCCCAGTCGTCCACCCAGCCCGCCGTGCACCGCTTCGAGGACGAGGCCCTCGCCTTCGCCGACGCCCTCTACGGCACCGCGCTGCGGATGACCCGCAACGCCGCCGACGCCGAGGACCTGGTCCAGGAGACCTTCCTCCGGGCGTTCCGGGCCTGGGACCGCTTCGAGCCCGGGACCAACCTCAAGGCGTGGCTGTTCAAGATCATGACCAACCTGTTCATCTCGAGCTACCGGGCCCGCCGGCGGGAGCCGGTCACCATCTCCACCGACGACACCGAGGAGTTCGACCTCTACCGCAACCTGGTGGACGCCGACGGGCAGGTCGGGCGCTCGGCCGAGTCGATCGTCATCGACCGCCTGGTGGACGACGACGTCAAGGGCGCCCTCTCCAACCTGTCCGAGAACTTCCGGATCCCCGTCCTGCTGGCCGACGTCGAGGGCTTCTCCTACCGCGAGATCGCCGACATGATGGGCGTGCCGATCGGCACGGTCATGTCCCGGCTCCACCGGGGAAGGAAAGCGCTGCAAAAAGCGTTGTGGGACAAGGCGGTGGAGACGGGCCTTGTCGATGCAGGAGGATCAGCGAAGCGATGAGCATGGACTGCGGCGAGGTACTGGAGCGCATCTCCCTCATCCTCGATGGTGAGTTGTCCCCCGAAATATGTGCCGAGCTGCAGATGCATCTTGAGCGCTGCGCGGTGTGCTACGGCCGCCACGAGACCGAACGCCTCTTCAAGCACCTCATCCGGGAGCGCTGTGGCTGCGAACCGGCTCCGCCGGGTCTCGTCGCCCGCATCAGAACGGTGATCTACGAGGAAGCCACCGTCATCTATCCGGAGTAGTGGTCTGACCGAAGACTCCGGCTCCGCCGGACGTCGTAGCCCCTCCCGCAGTACCTAGTCATTTTTGACTATCTGTTTTGACCCCGTTTGTCCATTCTCCTCAGGGCTGGAGTGGCCGACGTATTGAGGCGAACGGGTCTCGGTGCTCCACGCCGGGACGCCGTGCCCCACACAACGGTCGCCCTAGAAAGGAGCCGGACGATGGAACAGGTGAAGGTATCTCGGAACGGGGAGTACCTCCGCACGGCGGATGTGGCCCGGGCGCTGCACGTGTCCACCAAGACGGTGTCGCGCTGGGCGAACGACCACAAGCTTCCCTACATGCGGACCCTCGGCGGCCACCGGCGCTACCCGGCGCAGGCGATCCGGGACCTGGCGCAGGGCCTCGTGGGCCACGACTAGACCCGGCGAAGCCGCAACCAGGCACTTCCCTCAGCGACTCCCCGACGGCGGATCCAGGGCTTCGCCCGAGGGGGCCGCATGCGCCGCGTGCTCGACCCCATGGCGCCCCGGAGGGGGATTCCCCGACAGGCGCCTGGGCTGGTAGCCCACCAGCCGCTGCACCAGCAGGAAGACTCCGGTCCCGAGGGTGACGTCGCCCACGCTCACGATCCCTAGGTAGGGGATCGGGATGATGTCGCCCAGGAAGCTGAGCCGGGTGGAGCGGGTCATGGCGTGATGCTTCACGCCGGTCTGGAGGCCGGGGAGCGCCTTCAGGCCGAGGTGGTGCACGGCGGCCAATGAGACCGGCATCGCCCCGTTGGCCAGAATGACCACGATGTTGAGCGCCAGGCCGGCACCGATGAACGCGGTGCCCGGGTAGCGCAGGTTCGCCACCACGAAGGCGATGATCAACCCGTAGGACACCATGAGCACGGCCGTGCCCGCCCACCCCCGGTAGAGCGCGGGGACCGACGAGGCGAGGGCCTGGGCGCCGATCTGCAGCCCGAGGCCGGCGAAGACCAGCCCCGGCAGGCGGAACTGGGCCGCGGAGACGTTCTCGAGGTGCCCTCCCCGGGCCAGCCCCGCGAGGATGCCGAGCACGAGCAGGGCGAGGGCCAGCAGCACGGCGGGCAGGATACCGTTGGGTATCCTCCGGGTGCGGAGCCGGCACCCCGGAACCGCCGGAACGACCTACAGCGGCTGCCGGCCGGCGAAGCCCGAGCCCGGGTCGTGCCAGAAGTCGACCGCCGCCTCGCCCTGGCGCCAGCACAGGTAGATCTCCCGCCCGTCACGCTGGCCGGGGAAGTCGAGCAGGCCCTGGGCGATGTCCCGCAGCACGATCCCCGCCTCGCCGAACCAGGTCAGCTCCTCGGCAGCGATCTTCGAGGCGGCCAGCCAGTCCCTCGCCCCCGCCCCGCCGCCGTTGCGCCCCGAGGCGGCCACCGTGGTGATGCGGTGCCCGGCGATGGTGGCCGACGCCCCTTGGAGGCGGTGCAGGCGGACCTTGACCTCGGGCAGGAGGTCGTTGGCGCTCTGCCGGGTGTAGACCGGCGCCCCGTCGTCCACCCGCCTATCACATCATTTTCTCGGGGCGCCGGGCTCCGCTCGGCCGCCGAGGAGCCACATAGGATGGCCGCCATGACCACGCCGGCCGACCGCGCCTGGGACCAGGGCGACCTCACCCCGCCCGAGGTCGCCCACCTCCACCGTTTCCTGGGGGCCTGGCAGCTCATCGCCGACCTCTCCTTTGCCGACCTGCTGCTGTGGTGCCGCATGGAGGCGGCCCCCGGCTTCGTATGCGTCGGCCAGATCCGGCCGGTGACCGCCCAGACCCTGCACCCGGAGGACGCCATCGCCCGCACGATCCGCCCCGAGGAGCTGCCGATCATCGACCGGGCCTTCGCCGAGGGGCGCAGCTGGCGCCGGGACGAGCCCGTCCTCCTCGACGGCCTGCAGGTGCGCATGGAGGCAGTCCCGGTGCCCTTCGACGGGCGGATCGTGGCGGTGATGTCGATGGAGGGCATCCCGCTCGGCCACCGGCGCCCGGGCCAGCTCGAGCAGACCTACCTGTCGTGCGCCCTGGCCCTCACCCGCATGGTGCAGGAGGGCAACTTCCCCTTCGAGGGCGAGACCCTCGACCCCGAGCTCGCCCCCCGGGTGGGCGACGGATTCCTGCGCCTGGACTCCGAGGGCCGGGTGCTCTACGCCAGCCCGAACGCGATCTCGGCCTACCGCCGCCTGGGCGTGGTGTCCAACGTGGTGGGGGAGCGGCTGGCGGACATCGGCGTCGAGCCGTCGCTGGCCTGGGCGGCGCTGCACATGGGCACTCCGCTGGACGCCGAGGTCGAGGTCGGGGCGACGGTGGTGCTGCAGCGGGCGGTGCCCTTCCTCCGGGGGCCGATGCGGGCGGTGGTGGGCGGCATGCTCCTGGTGCGCGACGTCACCGAGCTCCGCCACCGGGAGCGCATGCTCGCCCGCCAGGAGGCGGTGATCCAGGAGATCCACCACCGGGTGAAGAACAACCTGCAGACCATCGCCAGCCTCCTGCGCCTGCAGGCCCGCCGGCTGGGCTCGCCCGAGGCCCGCAGCGCCCTTGAGGAGGCGGTGCGCCGGATCGCCTCCATCGCCCTGGTGCACGAGACCCTCTCCCGGGACCCCCGGGAGGCTGTGGAGTTCGGCGAGGTGGGCCGGGCGATCATCCGCATGGTCAACGACGGCCTCACGATCCCCGACCGCCGGGTCCACCTCCAGTTCGAGGGCGACCCCGGCGAGCTGCCCGCCGAGGTGGCCACCCCGCTGGCGGTGGTGCTGGTGGAGCTGCTGCAGAACGCCGTCGAGCACGCCTTCGGCCCGTGGGGCGGCAGCGTGGTAGCCCGCATGAGCCGGGAGGAGGACGGCACGGTGCGCCTGGCGGTGGAGGACGACGGTCAGGGGCTGCCCGAGGGCTTCAACCTCATGGGGCCGGGGCTGGGCCTGCAGATCGTGCGGGCGCTCATCGAGAGCGAGCTGCACGGGACGATCGGCATCCAGTCGGGGGGCGCGAACGGGGGGGTGTCGGTGGTGGTGGAGGTGCCGGCGACGGCGGTGAACCGGGTGGGGCGGGAAGCCTGACGCTCAGGCGAACTGCGGGTGGCGCCGGGACTGCTGGATCTCGCGGCGTTCGTCCTCGGAGAGGCCGCCCCAGACACCGATGTCCTGGCCTGTGGCGAGCGCCCACTCGAGGCACTTGGACCGTACGCAGCAGTTCTGGCAGATGCGTTTGGCGGCGTCGATCTGTTCGAGGGCTGGTCCGGTGGTGCCGATCGGGAAAAAGATATCTGGATCGTCAATCTCGCGGCAGGCGGCGTCATGGCGCCAGTCGCACGCCGCGGAGGCGGCGGGGTCCAGGTAGAACGTCACTTCCTTCATTGCGCAGTCCCTTGAAGCTATCGCCGACCCTTGCTGCTCGACAGGAGCGTGAGGATACGGGACATGTCTCGCCAAAAACAAGCCCTAATTTTGTTTTTGTGCGAAGATTTTGATTCTCTAAGGACGTATCTCGCCCTAACGGGGCCCGGGCACCGGTACAGGTACGTTACCCGGTGGCTTGGGCCGCCTCGGGCTGAGCGTCCTTCTTGGCCTTGGTGGCCTCTACGCTGGCTCGGAGGGCCTCCATGAGGTCCAGGATCTGCGTCGGCTCTGAGGCAGTCGGGGCAACTGCCACTTCCTGGCCGGCAATCTTCGCCTCGGCGGCCTCCTCGAGGCGCTGCCGGTAGCTGTCGACGAACTGGCCGGGGTCGAAGTGGTCGGTGAGGTTGTCGATGAGGGTCTTGGCCATCGCCAGCTCCTGCGGGCGGATGTCCACCTGCTTGGAGAGCTGGTCGAAATCGGCGTCCCGGATCTCGTCGGGCCAGTACATGGTCTCCATCACGAACACCCCGTCCCGCAGGCGCAGGGTGGCCAGGTGCTCCTTCTCCCGCAGGGTGATCTTGGCGATCCCCACCCGCCCCGAATCGGTCAGAGCCTGGGCGAGCAGCCGGTAGGCCTTGATGCCCGTGGGCTCGGGGGCCAGGTAGTAAGAGCGCTGGAAGTAGATCGGATCGATCTCTTCCAGGGGCACGAACGCCACGACATCGACCGCCCGGACGCTGTCGCTCGGCAGCCGCTCCAGCTCCTCCTCGGTGAAGATGACGTAGCGGTCCTTCTCGTACTCGTAGCCCTTGACGATCTCGTCGAAGGGAACTTCCTCGTCGTCGATCGAGCACACCCGCTTGTAGCGGATCCGGCCGGAATCGGAGGCGTGGAGCTGGTGGAACTTGAGGCTCCTCTCCTCGACCGCGGTGAAGAGGCGCACAGGGATGCTGATGAGGCCGAAGGTGATGGCCCCGTTCCAAATGGACCGCATGGCTGGCATGGCTGGCTCCCATGATAGACAGCGCCGGCGGCGGAGCGCCCACCGACCCCGGGCGGAGTTCGCACAAGAAAATTTCCCGAGCTTCGATTGTTTGCCGCTGGATTGTCATACCCCCTCAGTAGCATCGCGGCCATGGTTGGTTCACGGGTGGAACGGATGTGGGTCGAGGCGTGGAGCCCGGAGTACGGCACCTCCTACGGGCTGCGGGACGACGACGGGGCGTCGGGGGCCGAGGAGCCCCAGGGCGAGGCACTGGGCGAGGTGCCCTGGGAGCCGGTCGACCCGGCGCCGGTCCCCTGCCCCGCGGTGGCCTTCCTCGACGGGGTGAGCCGGGTGGATGCCCGGGTGTTCCTGGACACCGGCGGGGATCCCGCCGTCGGCCTGTGCGGCTCGGTGGGCGTCGGGGCGATGCTTACCGACGGCACCGCCCACTTCGCCCCGCCCCGCATCCAGCGGGCCCGAGTCTTCGGCCCCGGGGTGGAGCCCTCGGTGCCGCTGGCCATCGGGAGGCTGGACTACGTCGACCGCCCCGCCCGGAGCGCCACGCCCGAGGGGATCCGGATGGCGCTCGAGCGCCTGCGGGAGGAGACCGAGGTGGCCATGGCCGCCAGCCTGGCCCACGACGGCTGGGTGGTGATCGCCGACGGCCGGCTGCGCCGGGTGGAGCCCGAGAACATCGTCGGCTACATCAAGAGCCAGGACGGCCGGTACCTGGGGCCGGACCTGGCGCCGCTCGTCGGGCGCCTCGGGGCGGGCCAGCGCACGCCGCTGTTCGGGCTGCGCAGGTCGCACCACTTCTCGTGGTACCTGCGGCTGGCCTCCAGCCCGGGCGGGCACCCATGGGCGGGCATCGTGCGCTGCGAAGTGAGTGCCTCGCTGCCCCTGTCGAGGGTGGTGGCGCTGGCCGACCTGACCGCCGCCCACCTGCCCCGCTTCGCCTCGCCCGGCTACTGGGACAGCCGGTCGCCGCAGAACCTGGTGCCTATCGCCACGCTGGAGCGCCGGCTGTGGCACCTGCTGGGCGACCGGGAGATCGTGCTGCGCCGGATCCGGGCGGCCGCCGCCGGGGGTGGGTCGTGAGCGACCTGGTGGCCCCGCCGCTGGGCGACCAGCAGCCCGAGCGGGTGGGCTACGTCCTCGGCCTGGAACCGGCCACCACCACCGAGTTCCGGGTGCTCATCGACGACGACAACTACCTGCAGCTCGACGACCTCGTCGTGGTCTCGACGCCGGTGCCCAAGGTGGGCGAGGTGCGCACCTACGGGGTGGTCACCGAGGTCGCCGCCCGCTATGAAGGCGGCCGGTTCGAGTCCGACACCCTGCGCATCGCCGAGGAGGGCACGATGGACGCCGACCGGACCCGCTCGGCCACCGTGCAGACCATCCGGGTGGTGCCCGAGGTTTGGGTGGCGCCCAACCCGGGCCAGCCGGCGGGTCGGGTGGCAGGGCCGTCCCGGGACGAGGCGCTCTACGCCGACGAGATGGGACGCCGCCTGCCGGTGGGCTTCGCCAAGGACGGCCTGCCCCTGTGGGTCGACGTCGACTTCTTCGATGGCACCAAGGGCGCCCACGTGTCGATCTCCGGGGTGTCGGGCGTGGCCACCAAGACCTCGTTCGCGCTGGCCTTCCTCCGCCTGCTCACCGCCCACCCCGCCGTGATGGGACCGGCTGCCGCCAACCTGCGGGCGCTGGTGTTCAACGTCAAGGGCGAGGACCTGCTGTGGCTGGACCGGGCCAACCAGCGGCTCCGGCCCGAGGCGGCGGAGCAGTGGGCGGCGCTGGGTGTCCCTGCCGAGCCGTTCCCGTCGGTGTCGCTGTGGGCGCCGGTGCGCAGCGGGCCGGAGCTGATCCCGGACACCGAGTCCCGCATCGACGGCGTCCGGGCCTTCTCGTGGACGCCCTACGAATTCGTCCAGCGGGGCCTCCTGCGCTTCCTCTTCGCCGAGACCGGCGACTTCCGGGCGCAGCTCACCTACGTCGAGGAACGGGTCCGCTCGCAGCTGATCCGCCACGCCGAGCCCGACCCCCGCCACCCGGGCGTCGTGGTGATCGAGGGCCGGGCGGTGGCGTCGATGCACGACCTGGTCGAGGTGATCGAGGACCACCTGGAGCCGCCCGACGGCACCGAGCCCGAGATCGCCTGGACCGGGCGGGTGGCGGGCGGCACGGCGTCGGCGTTCATGCGCCGCCTGCGGGCGGCCGAAGCCCGCCTCGGGCGCCTGATCCGCCCCGGCGGCCAGCGGGTGGACCGCCTGGCGGAGGCGGTGTGCGTCGTCGACCTCCACAAGCTGCACGAGTTCGCCCAACGCTTCGTCGTCGGCGCCATCCTGGACGAGGTCTTCGCCGACAAGGAGGCCACCGGCCAGCGCGAGCCGCTGCAGGTCATCGTGCTCGACGAGCTGAACAAGTATGCCCCCCGGGATGGGCAGTCGCCCATCAAGGACACCCTGGTGGACATCGCCCAGCGGGGCCGGTCGCTGGGGATCATCCTGGTGGGGGCGCAGCAGACCGCCTCCCGGGTGGCGCCCGAGGTGGTGGAGAACGCCTCGATCCGGGTCGCCGGGCGCCTGGACGCCGCCGAGGCGGAGCGCAGCGAGTACGGCTGGATGCTGCCCTCCACCAAGGCCCGGGCCCGCCTGTTCAAGCCCGGGACAATGGTGCTCTTCCAGCCCGGGATCCCGGCTCCCCTGGTGTTCACCTTCCCCTTCCCGCCGTGGGCTACCCGCAAGGAGGAGGCCGCCCCGGCGGTTGGGCAGGAAGACCCGTTCCGGGGCTTGCGATGAGGGGCATTCGGGCCCCGTTCCACAGTTGGGGGCGCAGGGCCACGGGCAAGGAGTTCTGGGGTCATTTTTCCGCCAAAAAGACGGCAAAAAGTCCCCAGAACTTGTGCCGAAACGGACTCATCCCCGGTCTGGCCACCGTCGACGACCCCCCCGTCCATCGGGGCCTGGCTTCACTGCCGGGTGGTGTCCGATGAGGATCCTGCACACCGCCGACTGGCACGCCGGCAAGCGGCTGGGGCGCATCGACCGCAGCGCCGAGTTCGCCGCCGCCTTCGACGAGGTGGTGGCAGTGGCCAAGGACCAGAAGGTGGACCTGGTGATCGTCGCCGGGGACCTGCTGGACCGGGCCCTCGCCACCTTCGATGCCATCGCCCTGGTGCTCGACACGCTGCGCCGCCTGGCCGACAGCGCCGGCCACGTCGTGGCCATCACTGGCAATCACGACTCCCCCGCCCTCTTCGAGCTCCTCGCCCCGCTGCTGGCCTCGATGGGGGTGCACCTGGTGCCCCGCATCCGCCCGCCGGGTGCCGGGGGGGTGGTGACCGTGCCCTCCCGGGACGGGCGGGAGACCGCGGCGGTGGCCGCCCTCCCGTTCCTGCACGAGGCCGAGGTGGTCGACTTCCTCGCCCAGTCCGAGGAATGGTTCAAGGGCTACGACGCCCGGATCCAGGCGCTGTGCGGGGCGCTGTGCGCCGCCCTGCCGGCGGACGCCGTGCGCATCCTGACCGGCCACTTCTTCGTCGCCGGCGCCGAGCTGGGCGGCGGCGAGCGCAAGATCCAGGTCGGCCCGCAGTACGCCGCCACCCAGCAGGCGATCCCGGCGACCATCCAGTACGCCGCCCTCGGCCACATCCATAAGCCGCAGGAGATCAACGGGGCGGCGGTGCGGGCCCGGTACTCGGGCAGCGTCCTGCAGCTCGATTTCTCCGAGCGCACCCACCAGAAACAGGTGGTGGTGGTCGAGGCCGCCCCCGGGCGCCCGGCCAAGGTGGAGTGCATCCAGTTGGTGGCCGGGCGCCGCCTGCTCCGGGTCGAGGGCACGATGGAGGAGTTGCGCGCCCGGGTGGACGAACTCGCCGGTGCCTACCTCGACGTGCGGGTGCAGACCGCCGGCCCGGTGTTCGGCCTGGCCGAGGAGGTCCGCCGGTTCCTCCCCGATGCGGTGCAGGTGTCGGGGCACTGGGAGCGCCAGGAGCCCGGGGCGGGCGATGGCACGGCTCTCCAGGACCGCTCCCTCGCCTCGGCCTACGCCGAGTTCCACGCCCTGGACAAGCCCCGGGGCTACGGGGTGCCGGCGCCGCCCGCCCTGCTGGCCGCGGTCCGGGAGCTGGAGGAGGAGGTGCTGCGTGCGACCTCTTGAGCTCACCCTGGACGGCTTCCGCTCGTACCGGTCCGAGGCCAGCTTCGACTTCGAGGGCCGGGGCCTGTTCGGCATCGTCGGCCCCACCGGGGCGGGCAAGTCCTCGATCCTGGACGCCCTCATCTATGCCCTGTACGGGCGCACCCCCCGGATCGGGCGGGAGACCAAGCAGCTCATCCATTCGGGCGCCGACCTGGCCCGGGTACGGCTGCGCTTCGAGGTGGACGGGGTCGGTTGGGACGTCCTGCGGGTGCTGCGCCGGGCGGGTTCGTCGCAGGTGACTTTGCGCCGGATGGACGACGGGTCGCTGGAGCGGGAGAAGGAGCGGGATGTCAACGACCGCATCGTCGAGATCGTGGGCTTGGACTACGAAGCCTTCTGCTCGTCGGTCACCCTGCCCCAGGGCAAGTTCGACAAGTTCCTGACCGCCACCCCGGCGGAGCGCTCCCGGATCCTGAAGGGCATCTTCCGCTACGAGCGCGTCGATGCCATGCGGGAGGCGGCGAAGGCCCGGATCGGCGACATCGCGGTCGACCTGAAGGCGGCCCAGTCGGAGCTGGACGGGCTGGCGCCCGACCTGGAGGGCTCCATCGCCACGTTGGCGGCGCAGCGGGAGGCGGTCGATGCCCGCTGCACCGCGCTCTCAGCCGCCGCCGACGAGTTCGCCGCCGCCGAGGCCCTGGCCGCCGGTGTGGCGAGGCAGCTGCAGGAAGTCGCCGCCGAGGTATGGCGCATCGAGCAGGCCTTGGCGAGTGTCCCGGCCGACGGTGCCCTGGAGGCCCTGGCCGAGGAGGAAGAGCGGGGCGCGGCCCGGGTCACCGCCGCCGCCGACTGGGAAGAGCATGCCCAGGCCGAGACCGCCCGGCTCACCTCCGAACTGGTCGGCCTGGAGGCTGAGCTCGCCGGCCCCGGGCTGCAACAGGCTAGGAACCGCTGGGCACGCCACCAGCAGCTCCGTTCCGGCGACGCCGCCCGGCGGGCGGCCGTCGCCCAGCGCGCCGCTGCCGCCGAGGCGGCCCAGCGGGAGCTGGCGTCCCGGGTGGCTGCCCGTGCGGCGGCCGAGCAGGCGGCGGCCCAGGCGTCGGCCGCGGTCCGGGCGGCCCACCAGGCCCACGCGGCCCATGTGCTGCGGGAGGGCCTGCACCCGGGAGACCCGTGCCCGGTATGCGCCCAGGCGGTGGGCACCCTGCCCGCCGTCGCGGCCCCGCCCACCCTGGCCGCTGCCGAGAGCGCCGACCGCAAGGCGGCGGCCGCCCTGCGAGGGGCCGCCGAGGCCGCCAGCGATGCCCAGTCGGGGGCCGGGGTCGCCGAGGAACGCCGGGCCGCCGCCGAGGCAGAGCTGGCCGCCGCCGAGCGGGAGGTGGCGGGGCTGGTGGCCGACCTTGCTGCTTTCCTGGGCGGCGGGATCGACCCGGGCGCCGAGATCGCCCGGCGGGAGCAGGTGGTGGCGGCCGCCCGGGAGGCCGCGTCCGCTGCCTTCCAGGCCGCCGACCGGGCCCGGCGCGAAGCGGACAGCGCCCGCCGAGCCCTGGATGGCGTCCTGCTCCGGCGCCGCTCGGCCGCCGCATCGTTGATCGGGGTCGCTGCCCGGCTCGGGCTGGAGCCACCGAGCCCGGAGGACGAGGCATCGGTGCTGCTGGGCGTCGCCAAGCGGGCCCGGGACGCCGGCGCCGAAGCCCTGGGTGCGCAAAGCACGCGCCGGACCGACGTGGTGCGGGAAGAGGAGGCCAGCCGGGCGGCACTCGCCGGTCTCCGTACCCGGCTCGGGCTGGCCCCCGGGCAGCGCCTGGACGAGGCCCTGCAGGAGGCAGCCCGCCAGCAGGGCGCCCTGGCCCACCGGATCGACTCGCTGCGGGCTGACATCGAGAAGCGGGACATGCTGCAGGCGAAAGTGGCGGCCGCCCAGGAGCGCCGGGCGATCTACCAGCAGCTGTGGTCCGACCTGAGCGACACCAAGTTCATCGCCTACCTGCTGGACACGCACCGCCAGGCCCTGGCCCGGGTGGGCTCCGAGAAGCTCTTCCAGCTCACCAACCGCTACCGCTTCGACGACGAGGGCCAGTTCCAGCTGCTGGACAGTGCCCAGAACGACGAGCCCCGCACGGCCGACACCCTGTCGGGCGGGGAGACCTTCCTGGCGTCGCTGGCCCTGGCCCTCGCCCTGGCCGACGCCGTGTCGCAGGGGGGCAGCCGCCTGGAGTGCTTCTTCCTCGACGAGGGCTTCGGATCGCTGGACATCGCCAGCTTGGACCTGGCCCTGGACGGGATCGAGAGCCTGGCCGAGCCGGGCCGCCTGGTGGGGGTGATCTCCCATGTGGGCGGCGTGCAGGCCCGCCTCGACGACCTCATCGTGCTGGACAAGGCGGAGGACGGGTCGACGGTCGTGGTGCAGTCCGAGGGCCCGATCGCGTACCACGCAGCGACGATCTGACGGCCCGGCCGGCGGAGGCCGCCTGCGCATGACCTTCCCTCTTTAGAAACGTCGCCGGTGGGGCGGTTCGGCAGCGGGCCGGGTTCTGGGCAACAAAAGCCGTGGAATCCGTGGAATCCGTGGAATCCAGGGGTTTTGTCGCCCGGTTCGCTGACTATTGCTGCGGCGGCGGCCCTCCCGGCCCGCCCACCGGGGCCGCCACCCGCGCCGGGTGCGCCGGCCGGCGCTGGCCGGGCGGCCGCCTCGCCGTCCCCGGCACCCAAGCCTCCTGGGCGCGCAGGAGCGTGCCGGCGAAGCGCACCAGGCCCGGGGCGTCCCGGAGCCGGCTCAGATGTCCTCCTGCGGGGGTCACGTGGTTGAAGGCCCCCACCAGGGTGAGGCGCGCCCGGCCCCGCCGCCGGATGGCCCGCACCAATTCGACCGACTCGATCGCCGGGGCCGCCGGGTCGAGCCGGCTGTGCAGGGCGAAGACCGGCACCCGGACGCCGTCGATGTGGGCGGCGGGGGAGAGACGCTCCAGGGTGCCGCGGATCGGCTCGGGCAGGTCGGCCACCAGGCCCACCACCCGCCGCGGGTTGCGGTTGGTGATCACGTGGTACACGGCTGCCGCCCCGGCACTCAGGCCCGCAGGATCGTCGGTTGCCAATGCCTTCTGGATGGCGCTGGCTTCCTCCCCGCCCAGGAAGCCCGCCAGCAGCGGGGTGACCTGGCCGAGTGCCGAGGCGGGTGGCGCCCACGGGTGCAGCACCCCGTCCACCACCACCGACCCCGTGGTCACCCCCTCGATCACGTGGACCAGGTCGAAATAGGTCCCGATGGTGGCCAAGGCCCGGACCCGGCCCTGGATCGACGGGCGCTCGGCCAGCGCACAGAGCGCCAGGGCGCTCCCGTAGCTGAAAGTCACCACCACCACCGGGCCGGTCTGGTCGGCCAGGGCGTCGATGGCGTCCCGGATGCGGGCGAGGTCGGCCATGTCGAGGCGCCGCTCGGCCAGGACGAGCGCCGGGGCCATGACCGTGCGCCCCACCCGGCAGAAGGCTCCGGCCAGGCCAGCGATCCGGGGGTCGGTGATGCCCCCGACGTTGGCCCCGTGGACCACCACGACGCCCGGGGCGCCGGGCCGGCCCTCGTACAGGTCGGCCTCGCCGTGGGGGAGCGAGATGCGGGTGACCCGGGGGGCGGGCGAGACCGCCGACAGGGGATGCACGGGGGACGGGAGGATCTCGCACAGCACGAGCGCACCTTTGGCGGTTCCGCGCCCGGCGGGCGTCGCGGCCAGGGCGGCCAGGGATCCGGCGAGGAACAGGGATGCGGTTCTACCCACCGGACCAGCATACGGGCGGGCGGAAACCGGCCCTCAGCCCGTCTCAGTCGGAGTTGCTCTGCTCCGGGTCCTCCCAGGGCACCGTGAGGCGGAGGGTGTGCGCCGCGGCGTTGTACTCGGCGTTGGGGAAGAGGGCCTGGAGGAGGGCCTCACGCAGCTCGTGCTCCCAGTTCGCCGGGGAGATGGGCTCCCCGCCCGCGGGGTTCTGGCCATCCGGGTTGATGTTCAGGTGGTCCACACCCTGGCCCACCTCTACCTGGAGCGCCTCGGTGGCCGGCTGCAGCGAGATCCAGATCGGGCCGGCGGCGCCGTCCTCCACCGCGCCCGAGCACACCTCGGAGACCGCGACCTTGACGTCGGCCAGTACCTCTTCGCTGAGCCCGTAGTGCCGGCCCGCGGCGGTGAGGAACAGCCGCGCTGCCCCGACGTATTCGGGTTCCGGAGGGATGCTCAATTCCAAGAGGTCCAGCGCGCCCATCATCGGGCGGAGTGTACCCTGCATCCTTGACAACAAACGGTTTCCTCCGAGCCGACGGGGTTTGCCGCATGGCGGGGAAGGGCAAACAGCCAGTACGTGGACGTAGTCAAGGTGGGGACGATGAGCGATGTATCGCTGAGCGTACCGGCGCGGCCGGCGTTTCTCCATGTCATCCGGGCGGTGGTGTCGGGCGTTGCCGCCCGCCAGGGGTTCTCCTACGAGGGCATCGAGGACGTGTGCCTCGCAGCCAATGAGGCCGCGGGCTACCTGCTCGGCCTGCGGGATCCGGCCCAGCGCATCCGCCTCGTGATGCGCCCCGCCGGGGGGGACGGCGCCGCCGACGGCGGGGTCGAGTTGTTCTTCGCACGCGACGCACCCTCCAGCGGATGGCCGCCCGCCGAGCGGGAGTCCCTGGCGTGGGTGATCCTGTCGAGCCTGGTCCCAGGCGTGGAATTCGCAATGGAGGACGGGTGCCCTGCCATCCGGATGCGGATGGTGGGCACCGGTGACCGGCCATGAAGGGCCGGCATGGTTGATGAGGCGCAGCGCGACATCGATCGTGAGCGAACCCGGGAACTGTTCGAGCGGCTGCACTCGGATCCCAAGGCCCGGGAACAGCTCGTCGAGTTGCACCTGCCGCTCGTGGAATACCTCGCCCGCCGCTTCCGCGGCCGGGGCGAGCCCCTCGACGACCTGGTCCAGGTAGCCAGCCTGGGCCTCCTGAAGGCCATCGACCGCTTCGACCCCGAACGCGGCGTCGAGTTCTCCACCTACGCCACGCCCACCATCGTGGGCGAGCTGAAGCGCTATTTCCGCGACAAGGGCTGGGCCATCCGCGTCCCACGCCACCTCCAGGAGGTCGGGCTGCAGGTGGCCGAAGCCCTGCCCGCCCTGGCGCAGGAGCTCGGCCGGTCGCCCAAGCTGAGCGAGATCGGCGAGGCCCTCGGGTACCAGGAGGAAGAGGTCCTGGAGGCGATGAACGCCGCCCAGGTCTACTCGCTGCGCTCGCTCGACGCCCCCGCCGGGGCGGACGACACCACCCAGGCGGTCGCCCGGCTGGGGGCCGAGGACGAGGCCATCGAGCTCTTCGAGTCCTGGGCCAGCGTCGCCCCGCTGCTGAAGCAGCTCCCCGGCCGGGAGCGCGAGATCCTGTACCTGCGCTTCGTGGCCAACGAGACCCAGAGCGCGATCGCCGACAAGCTCGGCATCTCGCAGATGCACGTCTCCCGCCTGCTGGCCAAGACCCTGTCAACGCTCCGGGAGGCCGTGGGCAGCTTCGACGGCTGAGGCCCTCTAGGGGAGCGGCGACTCCAGGCGCAGGAGGTCGTCCAGGGTCTCCCGGCGGACGATCTCGTGGGCCTCCCCGTTGCGCACCAGGACCACCGCCGGCCGGGGGGCCTTGTTGTAGTTGGAGGCCATCGAATAGCCGTAGGCCCCGGTCGCCGGGATGGCGAGCACGTCGCCCCGGCCCACCGACGCCGGCAGCGGCACGTCGGGGACGAGGATGTCGCCCGACTCGCAGTGCATGCCGGCGACCGTCACCAGGCGGGTCGGCTCGTGGCGGGCCTTGTTGGCGACGACGGCGGCGTAGCGGGCCTGGTACAGGGCGGGGCGGATGTTGTCGCTCATGCCGCCGTCCACCGACACGTAGGTCCGGATGCCCGGGATCTCCTTCACGACCCCCACCCGGTACAGGGTCACGCAGGCGTTGCCGGTGAGGAACCGGCCGGGCTCGAAGCACAGGTGGGGGACCGGGATGCGGTGGCGGGCGGCTTCCCGCTCGGCGGTCTCGGCCACCAGGGCGGCGAGGAGGTCGAGGCGCAGCGGGTAGTCGCCTGCCACGTAGGGGATCCCGAGGCCCCCGCCCAGGTTCACTTCGCTCAGCCGCACCCCGCACCGGGCCTCGGCGGCGGCCAGGAAGGCGAACAGGATCTCGACCGTCTTGCCGAAGGGGTCGTAGGAGAAGATGTTCGAGCCGATGTGGGCGTGGATGCCCACCAGGTCGAGGGCAGGCTGGCCCACCGCCGCCTCGACCGCCGCCATCGCCAGGCCGGCTTCGATCGAGAGCCCGAACTTCGAGTCCTCCTGGCCGGTCTGGATGTAGGTGTGGGTATGGGCCTCGACGCCCGGGGTCACGCGGAGCAGGACCGGCTGCCGGCGCCCGGCGGCGGCGGCCGCGGCGGCGACCCGCTCGACATCGTCCAGGTTGTCCAGGGCGATGCGGCCGATGCCGGCTTCCACCGCCCGCACGATCTCGGCCCCCGACTTGTTGTTGCCGTGCAGGATCAGGTGCGCAGGATCGAGCCCGGCCGCGAGGGCGGCATGCAGCTCGCCCGCCGAGGCGACGTCGGCGCCCAGGCCCTCCCGCCCGGCCAGTTGCAGCACGGCGAGCGACGGGAACGACTTGGCGGCGAAGTAGAGCGTGGCGTCCGGGAAGGCGGCGCGCAGGGCGCGGGCGCGGGTGGCGAAGGTCTCGTCGTCGAAGACGTACAGCGGGGTGCCGAAGCGGGCGGCCAGCTCCGGGGCGTCGCAGCCGCCGATCTCCAGGTGGCCGGCCTCGTTCACCCGGGCGGTCACCGGCAGGACGTCCTTCAGCGTGTGGGGCATCGGCCTCGGCTCCGGTCCGCTACATCCGTTCGGGGGCCGAGACCCCGAGCAGCCCGAGGATGTTGGCCAGCACCTGGCGGGTGGCCTCGGCCAGCCACAGCCGGGCCTGGGTGAGCTCGGCGTCCTCGCCGATCACCCGGCAGTCCCGGTAGAAGGCGTGGAAGGCTGCGGCCACCTCGTGGGCGAAGGTGGTGAGCCGGTACGGGGCGCGCAGGTTGGCCAGCACGGCGATGGTCTCGGGGTACTCGCCCAGCAGGCGGGCGAGGTCCTTCTCGCTGTCGTGGGTCAGGCGCTCGAGCGGCGCGGTGCTCACCGGCATCAACTCGATGCCCTGCTCCTCGCGCAGGCGGAGGATGGAGCAGATGCGGGCGTAGGCATACTGCGCGTAGTAGACCGGGTTCTCCTGGGAGGCGGCCTTCACCAAGTCGAGGTCGAAGTCCAGGGTGGAGTCCAGCGAGCGCAGCAGGAAGGTGAACCGGGCTGCGTCTGCCCCCACCTCCTCGATCAGCTCGTCGAGGGTGACGATGTCGCCGGTCCGCTTCGACATGCGCACTGGCTCGCCCCCCCGGGTCAGGTTGACCAGCTGGTAGAGCAGCACCTCGACGGCGATCGGCAGCCCCAGCGCCGCCCCGGCGGCCATCAGGCTGGGCACCGCCCCGTGGTGGTCGGCGCCCCAGACGTAGATCGCGTGGTCGAAGCCCCGCTCGGCCTTGTTCATGAGGTAGGCGACGTCGGAGGTGAGGTAGGTCGTGCGCCCGTCGGAGCGCACCAGGACCCGGTCCCGCTGGTCGCCGAACTCGCTGGAGCGGAACCACACCGCCCCGTCCTGGGTGAAGGTGTGGCCCGCCTGCTCGAGGGCCTCGAGGGCGGCGGCGATGCGGCCGGAGTCGAAGAGCGACTGCTCGGAGAACCAGCTGTCGAACCGCACGCCGAAGCGGTCCAGCGTGGCAGCGATCCGCTCCAGCATGCGGGCGAGGCCCCAGGCCCGGAGATCGTCGGTCCGGCCGACGAGGCGGTCGCCCTCGCCCTCGGCCAGCTGCCGGCCCAGCTCGACCATGTAGGCCCCGTGATAGCCCTCCTCGGGAAATCCGGTGTCCTGGCCGAGGGCCTGGCGGTACCGGGCATCGAGCGAGGCGACGAACAGGTCCATCTGGCGCCCGGCGTCGTTGACGTAGTACTCCCGCTCGACGCGGAATCCGGCTGCCTCCAGGAGCGCGGCGAGGGCGTCGCCGTAGGCGGCGTTGCGCCCGCTGCCGACGTGCAGCGGCCCGGTGGGGTTGGCGGAGACGAACTCGACCTGCACCCTGACGCCCTCCCCGAGGGCCTGGCGGCCGAAGTCCTCCCGCTCGGTAGCGACCGCCCGGATGGTGTCCTGGAGCCAGGTGTGGGTGAGGAAGAAGTTGATGAAGCCGGGCCCGGCGATCTCGACCCGGTCCACCCAGTCCGCCTCCGGGAGGGCCTCGAGCAGGCGGCCGGCCAGCACCCGGGGCGAGGTCCTGGCCTTGCCGGCCAGGGCGAGGGCGACGTTGGTGGAGAAGTCGCCGTGCTCCGCGCGGGCCGGGCGGGACAGCTCGAGCGGTGCTTCGGCGTCGGCGGGGAGCAGGCCGTCGCGGCGCAGCCCGGCAAGGGCGTCGGCGAGGAGCTCCCGGAGCCTGTCCTGGATCAACGGCCCCGCCCCTGCGGAGGCCGTTGGTACGTCCCGTCGAGGATCTGGCTGATGACGTCGAGCAGGGTGGTGGGGTCGAAGGGCTTGGTGACGTACTCGGCGACGCCGGCCTCGTAGCCCCGGCGGAGGTCGGCCTGCTGCGCCCGGGCGGAGAGGAAGATGACCGGTGTCTCGGCCAGCCCGGGTGTGCTGGCGAGCTGCTCCCGGGCGGCCCAGCCGTCGAGGCGGGGCATCATGATGTCCAGGATGATGAGGTCCGGGTGGCGCTCCTCGGCCTTGTCGAGCGCATCCTGGCCGTCGCACGCGGTCACGACGTCATAGCCCTCCATCTCCAGGTTGACCTGGAGGAGCTTGATGATCGTCGGGTCGTCGTCGGCGATGAGGATGGTCTTGGACATAGCGTGGCACTCGGTGACGTGGTCGGGTCCAAACATCATATGTGGCAGGGGAGAGCCGGCCCGGGCGGAAGGGGGGCGCAGTCGGGGCCGGGCGGCACACTAGAATGGCCCAGTTGCCCTCGTAGCTCAGGGGATAGAGCGTTCGCCTCCGGAGCGAAAGGCCGCAGGTTCGAATCCTGCCGGGGGCACCAATCAGTCCACTTGCGCTTATGCCCGGCGGGCTCGCCTCCGTTTCCCGCCGGGGTCCGGCGGCGCCCGACCCCGGCCCCGCTGGGTCGCCCCGCGCTATGCCCACCGCCAATCCGGGCCGAGCTTCGGTCCCGAATGGTGCGTGAGACCGAGCAGCAGGGGGCGCTCGGAGGTCTGGCCGCTAGCAACCAGACGGTCCCTGAGTGGATCCCTGCATGGAGCCTCGGTACCGAAGGCATCTGAGGAAAGGAAACGCCATGAAATTCCTGCCCACCAAGATTCACGGGGCGCTCGATTACATCGTCGGCATCGCCCTGATCCTCGCCCCCAACCTGTTTCAATTCTCCTCGGTGGGCGGCCCGGCCGTGTGGGTCCCCCGCATCCTGGGCGCCGGCCTCATCGTCTACAGCATCTTCACCAACTACGAGTGGGGCGTGATCCGGAAGCTGCCGATGACCTACCACCTGGTGGTCGACTTCGTTGCCGCCATGTTCCTGGCGATCTCGCCGGTGGTGTTCGGGTTCACCAACCACGGGGTGAACGCCTGGTTGCCCCACGTCGTCGTCGGTGTCGCCGTGATCGCAGTGGTTCTCGTGTCGCAGACCCAGCCGGGCAGCGCCCGGCGCCAGGCGGAGCCGGATGGGTCGCTGGCGGCGTCGCAGCCCGCTCGGGCCCAGGCCGCTCCCCGCAGCTCGGGTGCCTGGATGCCGGGCGCCACGGAGGCGGAACGTCGTGCCGAGCTGAACCGGCCTCGTACCCAGCACTGACGCCGCCCCGCTCGACCCTCTGCCGCCCCGGCAGGCCCTTTGAGGCCGGCCGGGGTGGCTCCATTTCTCCCGGCCCATGGGCCGCCCGGGCTGGAGTTAGGCGCCGCCCGCAAACGCTGTGGCGTGATCGGTGACCCACTGGCGAAACGATCGGGGCGCCGATCCGAGGATGTCGAACACCGTCGAGGAGATGAAGGCGGGCACTCCCATCGTTGCGCCCCAGGCGGCGAGCAGCATGTCCAGGGCCGGGCGGGGCCAGATTCCCTCCGCCTCGGAGCGGAACTCGTCCGGCGACAGGTCGTGAAATTCGATCCGGCGGCCGACGACGTCCCCGATGATCCTCACCTGCTCGGCCTGGCTCAGTGACTCGGGGCCGGTGAGGACGTAGTCGCCCCCGTTGTGCCCGTCTTCGTACAGCGTCCGGGCTGCGACCGCAGCCACGTCGCGGTCGTCGACGGGGGCCGTCTCGGCGGCGCCGTAGGGCCACCGGACCGCACCGCCGGCGCGGATCACCGGCGCCCACCAAAACAGGGCATTGGATGCGAAGATCCCCGGCCGGATGATTGTCCACTCGAGCCCGGAGGCGGCGATGTTCCGCTCGATATCGGCGTAGAGCGCGGCCATGGGATTCGGCTGCTGGAAGAACGGGTGCGGGGTCTGGTGGGGGGCTGAGAGGAAGACGACCCGTCGGGCGTGGGTGGCGAGGCGCTCGACAACCGCCGGGGCAGTGGCCGCCGGAGCGGTCCAGACCAGGAAGACCGTACCGACCCCCCGCAGTCCTGCATCGAGCGATTCAGGCACGGTGAGGTCGCCGGTGACGACGTCGACGCCGCCGGGCAGCGTCCCGGCCACCTCGGAGCGATGGGTGAGGGCGCGTACGGGCACGCCCACCTCCAGCAGGAGGTCGACGACGGCGCGCCCCACCCGGCCGGTCGCCCCGGTAACGAGCACCGGGGGCACTGGCGTCTGCGTCATGCGGCGGTCGAGGTCTTCGTTGACACGGCCACGACGTGGATCATGCCATCGACGACGCAGCGCAGGCCGGGGCCGGGTTGGGCCCCAAGGTATGCTGAGTTGTCATGGCCGTGCACCTGCAGCGGACGTTGGCTGAGAAGGGCGACGGGCTCGGTGACCCGGTTCTCGTCACGGTTGACGCCGAGGGAATCCCGCACACGTCCATGGTCCGTGTCGCCTTGTCCGACCAGGCGGACACGCTGGTCGTGGAGCCCGCCCCCCGGACCTGGCCGGGCTGCGAGGCGGCCGGCCGCAACCGGGTCACCCTGTTCTGGCCCCCGTCCCGCTCGGGCGACCACAACCTGATCGTCGACGGGATCGCCGCCGCCGACATCGGTGGGACGGGCCTGACCGTCTCCTCGCTCCGGGCCGTGCTCCACCGCCGGGTGCCAGCACCACCGGGGACGGAGACGTCGTGCGGCTGGGACTGCGTTCCGCTGGAGTAGCTCTATCTGACAGGCCGATTGCTTGAACAGACACCCCGTCGAAGTCTTATATGACCGTCTCGTGGAACAGCGAATTCCGTACCCGCAGCCTCCCCGAGCCGTCGAGAGGCCCGACTCAGATTCATGGCCGCCGATCAGGGGAGTGGGCTTTTTCCCGGGCGGCTACGGGCTGTGGAGGCCCGACCCATACGCCCCGCTCGCGGACTCCCCTCGTCCCGAGGGGGGTGTCATGTGGGTAGGCAACAACTTTGGGACCGTGGATTATATCGATAGGTGCAGGAACCACGGCAACACGGAAGTACACTTAAAGCTCGACGGACGCTTCGAGTGCCGATGCCCAACGTGGAGGAACTTGCTCAATCTGATTGAAGAGACCGCCACTATATGCCTACACGATAGCTTTTTTACCAACGCCTTTATGGGATTCCTGCCGAGAGGGGCAAGCAATAAGAGTGCTCTTCCAGGGTCGGAGGTGGACGGCGATTTCGAATTAGCCTGCCGTTCATTCATGGCTGTCCAGGTTTCGATCCTGAAACCTCGTTTGATCGTTGCTCTCGGAAAGCCTGCACGCCTCCTTCTCGGCCGAGCTGGAAACAACGAATACTGGTGCAAACCAGTTGGGATGGCTCAGCTCGACGATACAGGTCACGCTATCGACGTGCTGACCTTTGAGTCGCAGGCTATTACAAGTGTGGCACTCGTTCACCCCTCGCAAAGACATGGCGTCTTGAGTCGGTTTCCTCGGCGACTCAGAGCGCCGTCCAAGGGCGACCCAGAAGCGACAATGCTCCGCGATGCCTTCAGGGCGGCCTCCCGCTAGCTGAAAGAGGAGTCTAATGCGCCGCTGTCCTGCAGCAGCTAGCGGGGTTGACCAGCTGACGGTCAGCCCGGCGAAGCCCAATGCGGCATCCAGCGCTTCATGAAGCCGTCGAACATGGGCACCGTGAAGTTGATTTCTCCCCACCTGGGCGAGTAGCAGAGATATTTCCGCAGAAGTCCATCCCGTACAGGCCAGAGAGCGGAAGGCGTCCTGCCCAAGAGGCCAGCAGCATCCTTTGACCGCAGCGGGCCGGGTCCCAGTGCAGCCATGGCTCGGAGGTAGCGCTTCGTTCCAGATTTTTCGTCCGCCCGATCCGTACACGGAAGAAGCCGTGGTCCAATTCCGAGGTGGCGATTGGAATGCTACGTCGGACGTCATCAGCATCGATAATGTCCCACCGACACCCGGGCCGCGTCCCCTGCCTGCTTGCCGAACTCCTGAAAGGAAGTACGGATACCCTGCGGAGATCGCGCGACAACTAGGTTAAGAGTTTATCTGTCCGTGAAACCCCTTCCTGCTCCGCGGGCACTGCTAGGGCTTTCACGGGTTCCTCCCCAGTGAGAGAGCCGATAACGGGGAGGGTGACATCCGCTCGGCATAGGATTTGGCTTGGCCGGTCAGCATCGCCAGCGACGGGAGTCCAGCCCCAGCCACGGTGATGGGCAGATTGAACTGTGCCGCGCGACGCATGCCCATCACGAGGGCCTCCAGCGAGCCAAATCCGATGTAGTGGAGTTCGTCGATAGTGATGAGGATGCCGGTGGCGTGATCCGGAGCCACCTCTCCAAGCTCGACGAATAGACCAGCGAGGTCAGTAGGCAGATCCCCGGAATCGGCCGGTCCCTGGATGGCCTCAAACGTCGATGCCAAGTTCGGGCCCGCCGGGCAGGCGAACGCTGAATGCTTCCAAGATGCCGAGGGCGTGGCGAAGCGGCGGCCAACCTTGCGGGCAACTTGCCGTCCTCGCTGATCTCGATGTGCTCATGGAAATACCCGCGGGAACCGGCGATCTGTCCAAGCTCGTTGAGCAGCACCGTCTTTCCGACGCCTCGCAACCCAGTCAGCATCTGGCTTCTGCCCGGCCGACCGAGCAGGACGCGTTGGAGCGCGACATCCAGCTCGTCGATCTCGCGGTCACGCCCCACCAGACGAGGTGGGCTCGATGCCCGCTCCGGGACTGGAAAGGGTTCTGACCGGGTTCACTGGAAAGGCTAGGGTTTACAACTCAGTGTAGCTTGCTAGCTATAAACCGTTGGCGACGCTATACTTCGGCTTGCTAGGGTGGCCCTGAAGGGGCGTCCAGCAGTCGGGCGGCGGGAGTGACCCGTGGGCAGCGGGGCTGGAGGCTGGGGGAGGCAAGACTGGCCATTGCGGGAGAGAATTCTCCGGAGCTTCCCGGTGACGGAAGCGGACCCAACGAAAGGCGTTCGGAAGGACGTCGGCCATCAAGCACCGCAGCACCAACCGAGCAGTCCGACCGACAGAAGGGGGAGGCACGTGACGCTGCAGATCAACGCCCTGGCACCCGACTTCAAGGCCAACACCACCGAGGGGCCGATCAGGTTCCACGAATGGATCGGCGACTCCTGGGCGGTGCTGTTCTCGCACCCGAAGGACTTCACCCCGGTGTGCACCACCGAGCTGGGCTACATGGCGAAGATCAAGCCGGAGTTCGACCGGCGCGGTGTGAAGATCATCGGGCTGTCGGTGGACACCACCGACAAGCACGAGCAGTGGGCCGCCGACATCGCCGAGACCCAGGGCACGGCCCCCAACTACCCGATCATCGGCGACGGCGACTTCAATGTCTCCAAGCTGTACGGCATGCTGCCCGCCGAGGTGTCCGGTGACCCGGCGGCCCGGACGCCCGCTGACAACCAGACCGTGCGCAACGTGTTCGTCATCGGCCCGGACAAGAAGATCAAGCTGGTCCTGGTCTACCCGATGACCACCGGCCGGAACTTCGACGAGGTCCTGCGGGTGATCGACTCGCTGCAGCTCACCGCCTCCCACAAGGTCTCGACGCCGGTCAACTGGCGGCCGGGCGAGAAGGTGATCATTGCCGGCTCGGTCAACAACGAGCAGGCCAAGGAGCTTTTCGGCGAGTGGGAGTCGCCGAAGCCCTACATCCGCATCGTCCCGGACCCCACGGGTGCAGTGCGGTGATCCTGAAGCAGTACTACCTCGGGTGCCTGGCCCACGCCTCCTACCTGATCGCCGATCAGGTGGGGGGCCAGGCGGCCGTCATCGACCCGCAGCGTGACGTCGAGCAGTACCTGATGGACGCCGCCGAGCTGGATTGCCGCATCCAGCACGTGTTCCTGACCCACCTGCACGCCGACTTCATCGCCGGCCACCTGGAGCTCCGGGACCGCATCGGGGCGACGATCTACCTGGGGGCGGAGGCCAGCGCCGAGTATGCCTTCACGCCGATGGCCGACGGCGATTCGGTCCCGGTCGGTTCCGTGCGCCTCTCGGTCCTGGCGACGCCGGGCCATTCCCCGGAGTCGATCTCGATCCTGATCTTCGACCCCGGCCACAGCGCCGATCTCCCCTACGCCGTGCTGACCGGCGACACGCTGTTCATTGGCGATGTGGGCCGGCCCGACCTGCGGGCGGCGCTGGGCTGGAGCGCCGAGACGCTGGCGAGCATGCTCTACGACTCGCTACACGGCAAGCTCCTGGCGCTGCCCGACGACACCCTGGTCTACCCGGCGCACGGGGCGGGCTCGCTGTGCGGCAAGAACCTGTCCACCGACACCGTCTCGACCATCGGGGTGCAGCGGGCCTACAACTACGCCCTGCAGCCGATGAGCCGGGAGCGCTTCATCGAGATCGTCATGGCGGACCAGCCGGAGACGCCCGCCTACTTCACCTACGACGCGGTGCTGAACGCCCGGGAGCGGCCGACGCTGGACGACGCGCTGCAGCGGGAGTTGCAGGCGCTGTCGATCGAGCAGGTGCTCCGCGCTGTCGCCGGCGGTGCCCAGTTGCTGGACACCCGGGACCCGGCCGAGTTCGAGGGTGCCCACATCCGGGGGGCGCTCAACATCGGCCTCGGCGGGTCCTACGCCACCTGGGCCGGCACCCTGCTGGACCCCGGGCGGCCGGTGGTGCTGGTGGCCGACCCGGGCCGCGAGTGGGAGGCCGCCACCCGGCTCGGCCGGATCGGGTTCGACTCGATGGCGGGCTACCTCGCCGGCGGCATGCAGCACCTGGCTGGCACCGCCGAGCTGGTGGAGCGGACCGACCGGATCACCGCCGGCTCGCTGGCGGAGCAGCTGGCCGGTCCCGAGCCTCCCCTCCTGGTCGATGTCCGGACCCCGCGGGAGTGGAAGGACGGCCACATCGCCGATGCAACGAACCTGCCCCTGTCGAACCTGGCGGAAACCCTCGACACCGTGCCCGCCGGCAGGCGCCTCGTCACCTACTGCGCCACCGGGTACCGATCGGCGGTCGCTGCCAGCATGCTCCGGCGGGCCGGCCGGGAGGAGGTGGCGGACCTGGTGGGCGGGATGTCGGCCTGGGACGCCCACCGCAGCGCCGACTTGGCCGACACTGCCTGACCCGGACCCCCCCGGGTTGACCTGATGGCCTACCTACTTCGGCCCGAACGCCTGGTTCAGCTTCAAGATCGACGACCCTGCCGCCCTCGCAACTGGCCGGTCCCACGCATGCGCCACCCATCGCCACCCATGTGCCACCCATGCGCCACCCACGCCTGCTCTGCCGGGGAGGGGCCCGACAGGGCCGCGATCCACCCGGCGAAGGCGAGCGCCTGCAGGCCCTAGCCGGCAGCCCGGGGCAGCGTCGGGAAGGGGTTCCTCCGGAGGCCGCGTGCCCACGTCGCTGGGCACCCCACCACCCGGCGCCACTCCCCAGGAGGGCGGTGCTCCATGCGTCCATGACCCCGGTGGTCCACAGCTGCCAGCGGTCGATCACCACCGCGGTGGACGACGTCAGCACTCACCGGCGCCACTGCACGCTGACCGCCGTCCTGACGTGGGCGGACCACTGCTTCAATGTCCCACCACCGCTCGCCCTCCCCCCCGGCCGGGTCCGGGTACCACCCTTCGGGCGGGAGCTCCGGTTGTGCCTCACCCCACGACATCGCTCAAGGGTCCTATTCCAACGCTGCCCTCAACTCCGCCCGGGACGTCGCCCCCAGCTTCGCCAGCACCGACGACACGTGGCTCTCCACCGTCCGCACCGACAGGAATAGCCCCTGGGCGATGGCGGCGTTGGACTGGCCCTCCGCAACGAGGCGCAGCACCTCGACCTCCCGGGCTGTGAGTCCCCGGGCCAGCAGGGCGGGGGGGACCGCCTCCGTCCGCCGGCGTCGCGGGACGGCGCCGCCCGCCTCCCGGAGCAGGCGCCGCACCCGGTCGACCGCGACGAAGCCCTGGTGCGCCTCGTAGAGGTCCAGCGCCTCCCGGAGCCAGCGGGCGCGGGACGGCCCGCCCAGGATCTCAGCCGCCAGCACCCGGAGCAGTGCGAGGTCGAAGGGCATCCGGCCGGTCGCCGAGGACAGGGCGGTATCGACGCCTGCCGGGTCGCCGGCCATCACGGCCTCGGCGGTGGCGAGGATCACCGGGGTGGCGTACCACCGGAGGCTGCCGGGGCGCTCCCGGGCCCGCTGCAGGGCCTGCGACGCCTCTGCCACCCGGCCCGCCGCCCTGAGCGCCAGGACCAGGTCGCACGGGCTGGAGGTCGGCAGGGTCCCGGGCTCGGCATCCATGGCATCGACCACCCGTTGGTGCAGCCGGGCGCCCTCCGCCCAGTTGCCCAGATGCATGGCGTGGTCGGCGGCGATGCCGGCGGTGTGGACGACGGCGTCGGTGCTGGCCCCGATCATCGCGGCGGCCTCGGCCAGCAGCTCCTCGAAGGCCGGTTCGCCCAGGATGTGCGCCGCCCCCGCCCGGGCGACACGCAGGAACGGCAGGAGGTCGAGGCGGTGCTGACTGCAGCGTTCCGACGCGGCATCGGCCAGCCGGGCGCCGGCCACCGGGTCGCCCTGGATGGTGAGGGCGACCGAGAGATTGAGCTCTGCCCAGGTCTGCTCCACCAAGGCGCCCGCCGACCGGGCGACCTCCACCGCCTCGAGCATCCGGACCGGGGCCTGCCCGGAGAACAGTTCGAGTTCGGAGAGCGACACCAGCCCCCGGATCCGCTCGGCGGCCAAGCCGGCGCGGGCGGCCACCGCCTGCTGGCGGGCCCAGGCCTCGGCGGCCTCCGCTCGCTGGCCGGCGAGGTCGAGGGCGCGGGCCTCGAGGTCCAGGGCAGCGCTGGCGGTGAGGGCGTCATCTCCGGCGGCGGCGAAAGCCCGGCGTGCGCACTCGATCGCGCGCGACGTGTCGCCCTCGACCAGTGCCAGGCGGCCGATGGCGAACTCCCGGAAAGCCGGAGGGATGCCCTCGAGATCGCCGGCCGAGAGGAGGGAGCGGACGAGGTCCGGCATCCGGGCGTCCAGGGCACAGCGGGTCATGCGCACCCACCGCTCGGCACCTACCGAGCTCCCGGCACCCTCAGCCGCCGCCTGGTCCAGCTCGAGCGCCTCGCCCCACCGGCCCTGGGCGGCGAGAACGTCGGCGAGGGCATCCGCCGCGGCGTCTGTCACCCCGGGCGCCACAGCCAGCCGGCGAGCCCGCTGCGCCAGCGACTCGGCCCGCAGCAGGCGGTGCGCCCTGCGGTTCAGGCCGGCGGAGTCGATCAGTGCCCGGGCGGCGCCGTCCGGGTCCTCGGCCGCGACGAGGTGGCCCGCCAGCCGTTCCAGGGCTGACTCGTCCCCGGCGGCAGTCGGTGCCAGCACTTCGGCCGCCCGGCCATTCAGGGCACGGAGCCGGTCCGGCACGAGGCGGGCGCGCACCGCGTCGCCCACCACGGCGTGGCGGAAGTCCACCGTGCCGCCCACGGTCTCGACTAGGCCGGACTCGATCGCCGCCGACAGGGCTCGGGCCACCACCGCCGGGGGCTGTCCGGAGAGGGCAGCCAGCAGGGCGGTCTCATGAGGCCCGACCACCGCAGCGGCGGTGAGGACCTCGCACTCAGCTTCGCCCAGCCGGTCGAGCCGGGTGGCGACCAGCGCCGCCACGGAGCGCGGCACCACGTGTGCCCCGCCCCGCCAGTGTGCCCCGCGGCCGTCTAGCACCACCGATCCCGCCCGGAAGTGGGCGTCGGCGATCTCCTCGACGAACAACGGGACGCCATCGGCCCGGCCCTCGACGTCGGCTACCAGCTCCGCCGGGGGCTGGGTGCCGAGCAGGGCGGCGAGCAGGTCATGGACGTCGGCGCTGGGCAAGGGGGCGACCGGCCACAGGTCGGCCAACCCCTGCTGCGCCAGGCGGTCCCTGAGCTGGTCGGCCAGGGCGGCCTCGCCCGTCCGGGATGCCGCCAGGATGACCACCCCCGGGAGGGCCGCACCTGCCAAGTAGCGTACGGCTTCGAGGCTCTCGGCGTCGGCGGCGTGCAGGTCGTCGATAGCCAGCAGCAGGCCCGACCGCTCCGCCGGCCCCCGGAGCACATCCACCAGGCCCTCCAGGGCGAGGAGGCGCAGCTGGGCATCGGTCAGCCCGCTCGCCGGGGCCTCCGAGGGCCACTCCGGAACGATGAGCTGCAGGCCGCGGTCGAAGACCGAAGCCACCGCCGGCGCCTTCGGGCCGCCGCCGCGCAGCCAGGAGCGCACGGCCTCGGCGATGACCCCGAAAGCCACCGGGGCGGCGATGCTCGCCCGGCCCACCAGCACCGCCATCCCGGCGCGCCGGGCCTCGAGGATCCCTTCGGCCAGCAGACGGGTCTTGCCGATGCCGCCCTCGCCGGTCAGGAACACGCAGGAAGAGGCCCCGTACTTAGCCGACCTCAGGGCCGCTCGCAGGCGGTCCAGGTCGGCCCGGCGGCCCACCAGCACCGAGGATCTACGGACTCCTCCCTCCACGCGGCCCATTGTGCTGGCATTAGTTCCGTGGCGTCCACGGATGTGGGCGGATGGGGGCCGCTCCTAGCATCGCAGCACGGGCCAAGGGGTCCCGATCCCGGAAGGAGTACAGCGATGGCGAGCACCGAAGTGGCGTTGGACCCGCAGAAGATGGAGGAGGCCGCCGGGCGGATCATGTCGCTCTACGTCGGCTCGATGATGACCTACATGATCGACATCGGGCACCGCACCGGGCTGTTGGCCACGGCGGCGCAGGGACCGGGCACCGCAGCCGAGCTCGCCGCCCGGGCCGGCCTGCACGAGCGCTATGTCCGGGAGTGGCTGGGCGCCGTGGTGACCGGTGGGCTGTTCGACTACGACCCCGAGTCCCGGACCTACGCGCTGCCGGCGGAAGCCGCCATCGTCCTGACCGCCGGGCCGATGCCGATGTCGGCCTTCGCCGGCCTGCAGACCCACCTGGGCAAGCACGTGGGCGACCTCGCCCGGGTCTTCCGGGAGGGCGGCGGCGTGCCCTACTCCGCCTTCCGCCCCGAGTTCACCGACCTCATGGACCAGATCGGCCGGGCCTGGTACGACTGCTCCCTGGTCGATGCCTACCTGCCGCAGGTCGAGGGGCTCACCGCCACCCTGGAGGCGGGGGCGGCGGCCGCCGACTTCGCGTGCGGCACCGGCCACGGCCTCGTCGTGCTGGCCCGCCGGTTCCCGGCATCGTCGTTCGTGGGCTACGACCTGGACGAGGGGGCAATCGCCTGCGCTCGGGCCGAGGCGTCGGGGGCCGGGCTGAGCAACCTCCGCTTCGAGGTGGCTGACATCGCCCGGGTGGACGTCGCCGGCGCCTACGACGCCGTCTTCGTCTTCGATGCGGTCCACGACCAGGTCGATCCGGCAGGCGTTCTGCGGGTCATCCACCGTGCCCTCAAGCCGGGGGGCGTCTTTGTTATGAAGGAGCCGCGGGCCGCCGACCGGTTGGAGGACAACATCGGCAACCCGTTCTCGCCCATCATGTACTCGGTGAGCACACTGCACTGCCTCACGGTGTCGCTGGCGCACGAGGGCGCCGGGATCGGCACGGCCTTCGGCGAGGGCCTGGCCCGGTCCATGCTGGCCGAGGCGGGGTTCGAGGTTGTGGCCGTGGAGGGGATCCCCGGCGACCCCATGGACGCGGTGTACATCGCCCGTCCGGCCCTGGGCCGGTGAGCGGCCCGGGGGGATCCGGCCCTGCGCTGTCGCCGGAGATGATCGCGGTGATGATCGCCGTCACCCGGTTCCACGCCGCCGCCGAGGCGATGGCGGCCATCGGTGCCCGGGCGGCCGTGGACCCGGCCGCCATGCCCGACCGGGTGACGGATGCGGTCGACGACGTGCTGGCGGCGGCCGGCGTTCCGGATCTCGGGCTGCTGGAGGCGCCGCAGCGGGCGATGGTGGCGGCCTACGTCCGCTCGGCGTTCGGCCAGACCGCCCACCTGCTGGCCGATCCTACCCGGGCGGAGGGCTGGAGCTATACCGATGTCGCCGTACTGGAAGGCCAGGGCCGGGCGTCGATGGGGGTGCCACCGATGATCGCGGCGGCGGCGCAGATCACCGAGGTCGGGACCCTGCTCGACGTCGGCACCGGTGTCGGGTGGCTGGCGGTGGCGGCCACCCGCGTCTGGCCCGGGTGCCGCGTGGTGGGCATCGACCTGTGGGAGGCGTCCGTCGAGCGGGCCCGCGCCAACGTGGCCGAATCCGGCTTGGCGGACATCATCGAGATCCGCCTCCAGAGCGTGGCCGACCTCCCCGACCGGGACCGCTTCGACCTGACCTGGCTGCCGAGCTTCTACCTGCTCCCCTCCGTGCTGCCCGCCGCCTGCAAACGGATCCTGGCGGCGACCCAGCCCGGGGGCCAGATCGTCGTCGGCCGCTACGACGCCCCGCCCGACCCACTGGCGGCGGCGACGCTGCGGCTGCGCCTCATCCGCGACGGCGGGACGTGGCTGGAGCCCGGGGAGCTGACTGATCTCCTGGCTTCGAGCGGGTGGAGCGACGTCCGCGTCCTGCCGAAGGCGGGGCCTCCCGGTATGACCCTGGTGGCGGGCCGGAAGGACTGAGGCCGGCTTCACTCACCTAGGGCGTCGGCCCTCGCACCGCCGGGGGCCCGGGAGCGGGAACAATGGAGAGGTGGGTGACTCCCGGTACATTCGGTTCTTCGACGAGGTCGGCATCGCTGACATCGGCCTCGTCGGCGGCAAGAACGCCTCGCTGGGCGAGATGTACCGGGAGCTGTCCGCCCAGGGCGTGGCGGTGCCCAACGGCTTCGCCACCACGGCCGACGCCTACCGCCTCGTGCTGGAGGAATCCGGCGCCGGGCCGAAGCTGAAGGAGATCCTCGACGGGCTGGATCCCGGCGACGTCGCCGACCTCGCCCGGCGGGGCAAGGCCGCCCGCCGGGTCGTCTACGGCGCCCGCCTGCCGCACGAGATTGCCGGCGAGGTCCTGGCGGGCTACGGCCGCCTCCAGGAGGAGTACGGCCCGGACCTGAGCCTGGCGGTGCGCAGCTCGGCCACCGCCGAGGACCTACCCGATGCCAGCTTCGCGGGCGCCCAGGAGAGCTACCTCAACATCGCGGGCGACGAGGAGCTGCTGGAGGCGTGCCGGCGGTGCTACGCCAGCCTGTTCACCGACCGGGCCATCGCCTACCGCACCGAGAACGGGTTCGACCACGAAGCGGTGGCGCTGTCGATCGGCATCATGAAGATGGTCCGCTCGGACCTGGCCGCCTCGGGGGTGATGTTCACCGTGGACACCGAGTCCGGCTTCCCCGACGTCGTCTTCGTGACCGCCGCCTACGGGCTCGGGGAGAACATCGTCCAGGGGGCCCTGGAGCCCGACGAGTTCTACGTCCACAAGCCCACCTTCGCCGCCGGCCGCCGGGCGGTCCTGCGCCGCCGCCTGGGGGCCAAGGAGCGGACGATGGTGCTGGCGACCGGGGGTGTGCACAAGACGACGCGCAATGTCGTCACCCACAAGGCCGAGCGGGCCCGCTTCTGCATCACCGACACCGAGGTGCTGGCGCTGGCCGAGTCCGCCATGGCCATCGAGGCGCATTACGGCCGGCCGATGGACATCGAGTGGGCGAAGGACGGCGTGGACGGCCAGCTCTACATCGTCCAGGCCCGCCCCGAGACCGTCGCCTCCAGGAAGACCGGCGCCACCGTGGAGCAGTACGTCGTGCTGGGCAAGGGCCCGGTGCTGGTCGAGGGCCGGGCGGTGGGGGAGCGGGTGGGGTCCGGGCAGGCCCGGGTGGTCGAGAGCCTCGCCGACCTGCCGGCGTTCCGGCCGGGTGAGGTGCTGGTGGCCGAGACCACCACTCCGGACTGGGGGCCGGTGATGGCCACCGCCGCCGCCATCGTCACCAACCACGGTGGGCGGACGTGCCACGCCGCCATCGTCGCCCGGGAGCTGGGGATCCCGGCGGTGGTGGGCGCGGGCGACGCCACCGAGCGGATCCCGGGCGGGGCAACCGTGACGGTCTCGTGTGCCGAAGGGGCCACCGGGCGGGTCTACGAGGGCTCCCTCGAGTTCCGCATCGACCGCACCGACGTCTCGGCGATGCCCCGCCCGGCCACCCGGATGATGGTCAACCTGGGCAACCCCGACCTGGCGTTCCAGACCTCGATGCTGCCGTCGGACGGCGTGGGCCTGGCGCGGATGGAGTTCATCATCGCCGAGGCCATCAAGGCCCACCCGCTGGCGCTCATCCACCCCGACCAGGTGCCGGACCGGGAGACGAGGCGCCAGCTGGCGGAGCTCACGGCCGGCTATGCCGACGGGGCGGCCTTCTTCGTCGAGCGCCTCTCGGAGGGCATCGGGACCATCGCCGCCGCCTTCTGGCCCCGGCCGGTGGTGGTGCGCATGTCGGACTTCAAGACCAACGAGTACGCCAGCCTGCTGGGTGGGGCAGCCTTCGAGCCCACCGAGGACAACCCGATGTTGGGCTTCCGGGGCGCCGCCCGCTACGCCCATCCGGCCTACGCCGAGGGCTTCGCCCTGGAGTGCGCCGCCATGGTGCGGGTCAGAGAGGCGATGGGGCTGGACAACGTGGTGCTCATGATCCCGTTCGTGCGCCGGGTGGGCGAGGCTCGGGCGGTGCTGGAGCGGATGGCCTCGCTCGGTCTTCGGCGGGGCGACCACGGGCTGCAGATCTATGCCATGTGCGAGGTCCCCAACAACGTGGTGCTGATCGATTCCTTCGCCCCGCTGTTCGACGGGTTCTCCATCGGTTCCAACGATCTCGCCCAGCTAACGCTGGGCGTCGACCGGGACAGCGAGACGGTGGCCTTCGACTACGACGAGCGGGACGAGGGCGTGAAGGAGATGATCCGCCGGGCGGTGGAGGGCTGCCAGCGCCACGGCATCCACTCCGGCCTGTGCGGGCAGGCCCCCTCCGATTACCCGGACATGGCGCAATTCCTGGTGGAGCTGGGGATCGAGTCGATGAGCCTGAACCCCGACACCCTGGTGAAGACCACCGAACGGGTGCTGGAGGTGGAGGCCCGGCTGGGCCGGAAGCCGCGAGGCTGACGCCCTGCGGTCTCCCCTTGGATCGTTAGACCTCTGTTTGTGCACCGGTAAGCAGGATAATCCTGCTCAGCGATGCACAAACATGAAGCCGCACAGACGCCGTCGCCCGACGCCTACCCGGTGGGGCGCGGCCCCCGGCTCCGGGGAAGCAGGGCGCTGGTGACCGCCAGGTAGGCCAGCGACACGGCGACCGCGACGCCGGCCACCGGCGCCAGGGTTGCACCGGCTGTCGCCAGGACGAGGGCCATGACGGCGACGTCTGCGGCCGCCAGCACCATGCCCGCAAGGCCCAGCCACCGGGGCCCGTTGTGCAGGAACCACGAGGTCACGGCCAGGCCCAGCACCGACACCCCGATCACTGCCGCGGCGGCCGGGCCGCCCAGGGCAAAGGCTCCGGCGCCCAACGCGTGGCGGAGCGGCTGCCCGGCCCCGCCGGCGGTGGACAGGACCCATAGCAGCCCGCCGCTCACCGCCAGCAGGCCGCTGCCCACAAGGCCGCCCACCCCGGCGATCACCGGCCCGGGGGCGTTGGGGGCCAGGAACTGCAGGCGGGCTGAGATGACGGCACTCCCGAAGGCCAGCCCGGTGGCGGCCACGATGAGGCAGATGGCGGCGAGCACCTCGGCCGCGTGGTGCCCGCTCACAGTCCTGGGCAGGGCGAAGGGCGAAGCGCTGCCGGTGGCGAGGCTGACGAGCCCCGTGGCCGTGACCGCCAGCGCCGCCACCGCGGTGGCCACGTGGGGCGGCGGACCCACCTGGGTGCGGCCGGGCCGGTGGGGCCGCTCGGTGACCTGCTCGGCGGCGATCACCGGGCACCCCCCTGCGACTCCGCGGCCTGACCGGGCTGCGCCGGCGGCTGCATGATCGGGCTGAGGTGCTGGCTGATGTAGCGCCACCCGGCGCGATCCCGGACGAGGACGTGCGTGGCGCGGAACTGGCCGTCGATCGGGCGGCCCTGGTAGGCGCCCCGCTGGTTGTGGATGCCGATCGCCACGGCGGCGTCGCCGTGCTTCCGCACCACCGCCTGCTCCCACGCCAGCTGGTGCATGACGAAGCTGCCGGAGCGGTAGCGGTCCAGCCACTGGGTCTTGTCCAGCACGAACCCGGCCGGGCCGACGAGCCGGAAGTCGTCGGTGGCCATGGCGTCCAGCACGGCGGTGTCGCCGGCCTGCTCTGCCTGCGCCCAACGCTGGCCCAGCTCGAGGATCTCCTGGGTGGCTTCCATCTGCTGCCTCCTCTCTCCCGGGGGCGACCCCCTGCCTTCTGACGATGATCTTAGATATCTAATGGTTAGAAGTCAAATGCTTAGGGATCTAGGTCTGGCGTGTATCCTGGCGCCGTGCCGCCGCCCCGGGAGGTCCCCATCGGTCTGGTGCTGGCCAACACCGCCAAGGCGGTGAGCCGGGCCTTCGACGACGCCCTGACCGCGGCGGGCGGCTCCCGCCCGATGTGGCTGGTCCTGCTGGCGCTCCAGATGCGCCAGCACGGCAGCCAGGTGGACCTCGCCGCCGAGGTCGGCATCCGGGACGCCACCCTCACCCACCACCTCAACGCCATGGAGGCCCGCGGCCTCGTCACCCGGGAGCGCGACCCGGCCAACCGGCGCACGCACCAGGTGCGCCTCACCGATGAGGGCCGGGCGATGTTCTTCCGGCTGGCCTCGGCGGCCCAGGGGCATGACCGGCGCCTGCGGGCCGGCTTCGGCGATGGGGAGTTGGTGGCCCTGCGCGAGGCCCTCGGGCGGCTGCAGGCCAACGTGGCGGGGTAGCAGCGGACCGTACTGGTCGGCGGCTATGAGGTCACTCTGCACGCTTCTGGGGGCAAATCGACCTGCGATGATGTGGGCCCGAGTCCGGGCGGCACCCGGACCCATGCCATCGCTCGGGGTTGACCATGCGGCCCCTCGGGTGAAGTCGGGGACTTTCGTCCCGGCCAGTGGGACAAATGTCCCCCGAATGATGTGGGCGGCGGCCCGGTTGGCGTCTGACCCGAAAATTCCTGGCTGGGAGGCCAGCTTCGCCAAGCTGTGCGGTGGGGCGGCAGGCCTTGTCGTCATACCTGTGGAAAGGTAGGCTCGGCTCCCGGACCGGGAACGTCGATCAAGGCGAAAGGAGCCGGCATGCCGAATCAGGACGTCGACCGGGTACAGCTCAGCCCGCTGGGCAGCGCCCGCCACCAGGCCGGCCACGAGGCGGGCGAGCACGGCCCCCCACAGGTACGCACCGCGCCCGGCCAGGTCGTCCCCGAGCTCCACGTCTGCATGGGCCTCAACGCCTGCACGGGCCAAGGAGCCAACGGGTCGGGCCCCATGGCCGGCATGGGCGACTGCGCCACCGTGGCGCACGTGTGCCATGGCGCCAACAACTGCCGGGGCCAGGGCGGGTGCGGCTACTCGGGCAGCGACTACGAGCAGGCCAAGCCCGGTGAGCAGGCGTGCAAGTACAGCGGCAGCTGCGCCAGCCCGATCAACATCTCCCGTATGAGCTCGGCGGGGCCGAATAAGGGCAAGAGCGTCTGGCAGCTCGCCCGCTTCCTGTTCGAGAAGCGCATGTACGACGCGGGTGTCCCCTTCGGCCCGTCACCCGGCCAAGGCTCCCCGGACGATCTCGTGCCGTCGTACGAGTCCCCCTACCAGGGCTGTTGATGGCCGAGCCGGCCCCCCGGTTGGGCTTCCCGGACCTGGGGATCGGCGTCGGGCTGCGCTCCGCCCACTTCCCGTACCTCGACGCCCACCTGGACGGCGACCTCCCTCCCGCCGTGGACTGGTTCGAGTGCATCACCGAGAACTTCCTCGACTCGCACGGGTGGCCCCGGCGCATGCTGGACCGCATCGCCGAGCGCTACCCGGTCGTGCTCCACGGCGTGTCGCTCTCCATCGGCAGCACCGACCCTCTCGATTTTGAATACCTCGCCAAGGTGCGGTCGCTGGCGGCCGCGACCCGGGCCCACTGGGTCTCCGACCACGTGTGCTGGACCGGCGTGGCCGGGGTCAACACCCACGACCTGCTCCCGATGCCCTTCACCGAGGCGTCCCTGGCCCACGTCGTGCAGCGCATCACCACCGTGCAGGACTTCCTGGAGCGCCCGCTCGTCCTGGAGAACCCCAGCACCTACCTGACCTTCCGCCAGTCGACGATGACCGAGGCCGAGTTCATGGCCCGCATGACGGAGGGGTCGGGCTGCGGCCTGCTGCTGGACGTCAACAATGTCTACGTCTCCAGCGTCAACAACGACTTCGACCCGTACGCCTACGTCGCCGCCCTGCCGCACGGGCGCGTGGTCCAGATGCACCTCGCCGGCCACGCCGACGAGGGGACCCACATCGTCGACACCCACGACCGCCCGGTGGCGACCCCGGTCTGGGACCTGTACGCCGACGCCGCCCGGTGGACGGGGGGCGTGTCCTCCCTGCTGGAGTGGGATGCCCGCATCCCGCCGTTCCCCGAGCTCCTGGCTGAGGCCGCAAAGGCCCGCGGCCGGGTGGCGGGCATCGGGGAGACCGCCGTACAGCCAGCCGGGCCGGGGGCCTCCAATCCCGTGTCCCATCTCGTGGCGGTGCCGGCCGGTGCCTGAGCCCCCGGGCCTGCGCCCGCTCCAGGCCTGGGTGCAGGCGGTCCTCCGCCATCCCGACGGGCCGGCGGCCGGGGCGGCGTCGCCCGAGGCGGTCTCGGCACTCGGGCGGGAGGCCCGGGTCGGCGAACTCGTGGCGCCGTCGTCGCGCCTCGGCCCGGAGGAGCGCCTGGGCCTATACCACCGGGGCTACCACCTAAGGCTCCTCGAGTGCCTGCGGGCGATGCACCCGGGCCTGCGCCACGCCCTTGGTCCGGATCTGTTCGACGGCTTCTCGCTCGACTACCTCCACGCGCATCCCTCGACCAACCGGTCCCTGTTCCAGCTCAACGCTGGCTTCGCCGCGCACCTGGAGACACACCGCCCGGACCGGGACGGGCCGGACGAGGTGTGGCCCGACTTCCTCATCGAGCTGGCCCGCCTGGAGCGGGCCTTCCTCGAGGTGTACGACGGCCCGGGGGTCGAGGAGGACTGGATCCCCTCGGCACAGGACCTGCCCGCCGAGCACTGGACCGACGCGGACGTGGTCCTCGCACCCTGCACCCGGCTGCTCGGCTCCCGGTTCCCGGTGGGCGACTATCTGGTCGCCGTCCGGTCCGGGCAGGATCCGCCGCTGCCCCTGCTCGACCCCCTGCCGGAACCCACCTTCCTGGCCCTGACCCGGCGCGCCTACCAGGTGTCGATCCTCACCCTCGACCCGGCGGGCTACCAGCTGCTGGAGGCTCTCGGTGCCGGCGTCACCCTCTCCCGGGCTGCCGCCGGGTGGGAGATGGCGTCCGCCTGGGAACAGCTGCGCCACTGGGCCGACTGCGGCCTGCTGGCGTCGGTTTCACCGGTCCGCTCCACCACTCCGGCTTCCCGGCGTACGTCCGACATCCCTGCTGCCCGCTGACCCCACGACCCACAAGGAGCCCGGCATGGTTTCGGCAATCCAGAGTGCCCCAATCGACGCCACCCAGCCCATCCGTGACCGGCACGCCCTGCAGAACCATCTCATCCACGCCGCCCAGCTGGAGCTGTCCACCATCCCGCTGTACCTCTACGCCGCCTACTCGATCCAGACGCAGAGCTACTGGAGCTGGAACCCGGGCATGTCGGCCCTGCGGACCATCCGCAGCGTGGTGATCGAGGAGATGCTGCACCTGTGCCTCGCCCGGAACCTCATGGTTGCCATCGGTGGCGGCGAGCGGCTCCACTTCTACGACAAGGGCTTCGTCCCGACGTACCCCAGCCCGATGCTGCACCGGATCCCCGAGCTGTTGCTGCACCTCGAGGCCTGCACGGAATCGTTGATGGAGAACGTCTTCATGCCGCTCGAGCTGCCCGCCAAGACCGACGCACCCCCGCAACCGCACCGCTACAACACCATCGGCCAGTTCTACGCGGCCATCGTGGACGGGTTCAAGCACCTGGACAGCGAGAAGCTCTGGGCCGACAACCAGCCCGACCTCCAGTACCAGAGCGCGTACTGGAACAACGACGGGGGCGGATCCCCGGTCCTGGTGTGCAACTTGGACACGGCACTGGAGGCCATCGCCACCATCGTCGAGCAGGGCGAGGGCCTGCACCCGGGCGACGACGAGGTGCCGATCGAGCCGCAGAAGCCGACTCCGGGCGCCAACGAGCTGTCCCACTACGCCAAGTTCCAGCAGATCCAGTTGGGGATCGACCAGATCGGTGTCACCTGGCCGGTTCCCACCGACCCCAAGGCGTCCGACTTTCAGGGGACGCCGGCCGAGGGCTTGGCCGAGTTCTTCAACGCCGCCTACTCCTACGTGCTGGCGATGATCGACGCCCTCTATTCGACCTCCCGCACGACTGTGCAGCCGGGGGCGCGCAGCCCCCGCTACGGGCTGGAGCGGACCTTCATCGGGGCGATGAACGGGCTGCTCTTCCCCATCGCCAACCTGCTGGTCGCCACGCCGATCTCGGCCAGCGCACATGCCGCCCCCACCTTCGAGTTCCACGCCTTCGCCGAGTCGCCGCCCAAGAAGGAGCAGCTGGCGGCGATGTGCGACGGCCTGCTCGGGAGGTTCCCGGCGCTGGGAGGCGACAACGGCGTCCGCACGTTGATCGGGCTGCTGCCCCCGGTCTGAGGTCAGGTCAGGATGGCCATGTCGTATGTGGAGTCGAGGTTGCGCGGGCCCAGGTGAAGGCGTTGTGGAGCGCGAGGAACCCGGTGACCGCATCGGTGCTCGAGATGTCGACGCGCGCTGGCACCTTGATCTCGGCACCCCGTCGGCGTAGACACCCCAGTGCCAGGGCGGTGCCGTGCACCGACGCCGTGGTGATCGAGCCGGACCCGGCCCAGCGGAGGTCGGCTTCGGGCGAGACGACCGCCAGGTGAGCGGGTTGCCGCTGAGGCCCGCGGTGGTGGGTGAGCGGACCATCACCGGCCCGGTCAGGGTGACGGCGGCGGGCGGGGAGGCCGACGGCTGTCCGAGCTGGCGGTGGGGGCGGGGGCCTGAAAGCTGTGAGTGCGCCGCGCTGACGCTGGTGGGCGAGGCCAGGGTGATCCCCGCCCCGGTCATGTCGGCGGTGGGGGCTGGTCGCCACCTGGCCCGATGGGCTGCGGGCGGTCACGGCGGCGTGCCTCCCCCGGGGAAAGGCACGCACTGGCCCCATCCCTAGGAGGGCCGTGAGGGCAGCGAGGGTGCGGGGCTTCATCTCCCCGGTTTAAATCGGCAGGAAGCTTGGTCGGCTCCACTCACTGGGTGCGCGTGCTGGCCCGGCTGGCGCCGGGCGGTGCTGGCCGGCAACATCGACCGCGCACCCCCCACAGCCACAGGCTGACCGAAAAAATTCCTGGATTTTCCTGCGCCGAGGGGTCCCGGGAGCCCTGCGGGAGCGGGGCCGGCCGTACTCTCTCCTTGGGACGCCGCCAATAGGGCGGCCGGGGATGGGAGGAGAAGGGATATGCCGCTCTACATGGACGTGCACCACAGCCTGCCCGAGGGTGCCACCGCAGCCGACGTCGCCGGTGCCCACGCCGAGGATCTGAAGGTGCAGGAGCGCTACGGGGTCAAGTACATCAACTACTGGGTGGACCAGGAGGCGGGCAAGGTCTTCTGCCTGGTGGAGGCGCCGGACGCCGAAGCCGCCCACGCCGTCCACCGCGAGGCCCACGGCCTCGTGGCCGATGAGATCTTCCCGGTGGTCCAGGGCTAGAAAGCCTACGAAGAGGGGTGCGCTGGGCGGCGGCTTGCACGAGCGCCGCCCAGACATCCAGGACAGTGCCGAACCCCCCGGTCCTCCTAGTCCCACGACGGGAGGGCCGGTGCGCGCGGGCGCCCGTGAGGTGACCAGCGGCGTATCTGGGCCACCGAAGGTGGCGGACCCGCACCCGCATTCGGTTCTTATTGTGCGATGATACAAGCGGCCAGACGGAGAACTGGTACAACGCACGGGAGCCATGCCATGCCTGACCACTGGCCACGGCCACTGTCCCTCGCCTCGGCAGAGTGCCCGAGATGCCGTGCTCCGGCACTGACCAGCGGTGAGTCCTTTGTGTTCCTATCGACCTCGGGGCCGGTGATCCATCAGATGTGGCGGTGCGCCGAGGGGTGCTGGTGGTTCAGCTTCCTGCCCAGCCCGGAGCTCGGGGACGCCGAAGGATAGTTTCCCGGCTACCGCACCGTCCGGTCGCCTCTGAGGGTAGGGAATGCCCCGGCCGGAGGTGCGTTGGCCGGGGTCGATGGCCACCGACGGAACTGCGGAACTCCTGCTCCACAACGAGCCGGTCCTGATCGCGGCCCTGGTGGCGAGCGCCACCTCCCGGGAGCAGATGAGCGCCGCGCTCGGGTTTGACGCCGGTCTGGCGGAGCACCGCTATGCGGCGGGCCTGCACACTGCGCCGGGGATCGAGGTGGGGTCTCTGGCGTTCGCCATCGACGGGCACCTGGGGGCGGACCCCGGCGCCGGCGACGCGCTCGCCGCCCGGGCCACCGCGGCGGGGGAGACCCTCATCGAAGCCTGCCGGGCGGTCGCGGACATCTCGGACGGGTTGGGCGCCGCCCTGGAGCGCTTCGCCTCGGCGGTGGCATTGGTGGTGCCGTTCGTCATCGCCGCCCCGCCGCTGCGCCAGATCCTGGCCCGCCGGGCGGGTGCCCCGGGCAGCCCGTGGGAGCCGGAGATCGCCCGGGAGGTACGGGACTGCTTCGCCATCGCGGCGGTGGTCGCCGGCCGGGAGGAGGCCCGGGAGCTGGTGTGCAACCGGGCTCCCCGCTTCGCCATGCCGCTCATCGAGCAGCAGGTGCCGGACATCGCCGGTCTGATCGCCCGCCATGTCGAGCGCTACGGCTGGTTGGGTACCCACGGCGGCGCCTACGACTCCATGACGACCAAGGCCGTGATCGAGCGGCTGCAAAAGATGGTCCTCCGGTTTCCGGCGGAGGTGATCGCGCAGGCCGCGGCGCCGCCCGCACCCGGGCCCGGTGGAGCGCTGGGGGCGGTGCAGTCCCTGCCCTGGTTCCGTCCCGATGCCCTGGTCCAGGCCCTCGCCCTCGTGCGGCCCCTGGTGATCCGAGTGGCGCACATCCTGGGCTGTAGCACCGCCCAGGTGGAGGCGTGCTCGGTGGGGGAGCTCGTCGCCGCGCTGGCCGGCGGGGCGCCGCTGCCGGTCGCCGAGGCGGACCGGCGGATCGAGAACGGGTTCGTGGTCGAGCGCTCCTCGGGCGAGGTACGCATCGCCGCCGAGGACTCGCCGGTGCCCGTACGGCCCGGCGGCTACCGGCCGGCGGTGGTGACCGGGCAGAGCGTGGCGCTCGGCCGGGCGGTGGGCCGGGTGCGGATCCTCACGGAGGCCGTCGAGTTGGGGGACCTGGAGTGGGGTGATGTCCTGGTCACCGCCGCCAGCACCCCGGACCGGATGGGCGTCGAATCGGCGTTCCCGGAGCGGGGCGGCTCACCTCCGGGGATCGAGCGGGCGGCGGCGATCGTGGCCGACGAAGGCGGACTCCTCAGCCACGCCGCCATCCTGAGCCGGGAGCTGGGCATCCCGTGCGTGCTGGGAACTGAAACCGGTACCAGGACCCTCCACGACGGCCAGTACGTGGAGGTGGACGCCACGAAGGAGCAGGGAACCGTTATCCCATTCGACGCCTGAGCCTCCGGGTCATTACGGATGGGCCGCGATTGCGGCCCGGGCGCCAGCGGCGCCCGGACAATCGCGGGTCCCCAAACGGCAGGGACGCCGGCGCCCGGGAGGGACGGGTCCCAAGACGAAGTAGCCGGAAATGGGCTCACGGTCCGCCTGGGCCGTGTTCGCAGTATGGCGGTTAGGATCCGGGCGATGGAGCGCTACGAGGCATCGACCTACGGCGAGCGCATCGCCTCGATCTACGACCTCCTGTACCCGGCCGGCCGCGACGCCGAGGACGCCGCCGACTTCATCGCCGGGCTCGTGGCAAGCGGCGCCCCAGGTGGTGCCACAGCCGGTGCCCCAGGCGGCGGGAGGGTGCTCGAGCTGGGCATCGGCACGGGGCGGGTCGCGTTGCCCTTGGCGCAGCGGGGCGTTGAGATCCACGGCATCGACGCTTCGGAGAGCATGCTCGCCCAGCTGCGGGCCAAGCCGGGCGGCGACGCCCTCCCGGTGGTGCTGGGAGACTTCACCGCTCTGGCGCCGTCGGAGCCCTACGCAATCATCTTCGTGGCCTTCAACACGTTCTTCCAGCTGCCCAGCCAGAACGACCAGGTCCGGTGCCTGGCATCGGTGGCCGAGCACCTCGCCCCCGGCGGGGCCTTCATCCTCGAAGCCTTCGTCCCCGACGTCTGCCGTTACGACCGGGGCCAGCGCACGGCCACCAGCCTGCTGGCGGGCGACTGGGTGGTGCTGGAGAGCACGGTGCACGACCCGGTGGGCCAGAAATTCCGCACGGTGAACGTGCTGATCGCCGGCGACCAGACCCGCCTGTACCCTCTCGAGGCCCGCTACGCCTGGCCCGCAGAGATCGACCTCATGGCCCGGCTGGCGGGGCTCACGCTGGAGCAGCGCTGGGGTGGGTGGCAGCGGGAGCCATTCACGGCCACCAGCGAGCGGCATGTGTCGATCTACCGCCGCCCTGGGTAGGACTTCGGCAAAGCCTATGAAGCGTATGCTCGCGCCCCTGCGCAACCGCCGGAACTCGCTGATCGTCGTGCTGGGGCTGGTGCTGGCCGCCTGCGGGACCTCGCACAAGTCCGCCTCCGCCAAGAAGTCACCCGCGCCGGCCCGGTCGCCATCGGCGCCGGCGTCCAGCCCGGCACCGCCCCCGCCGCCCCCGGCCATCTGCCCGCTCAGCGGCGAGACCGTCGCATCGGTGCCCCAGCGGCCGATGCTGGCCATCAAGGTGGACAACTCCCCGCAGGCCCGGCCGCAGTGGGGCCTGGACACCGCCGACATGGTCTACGAGGAGCCGGTCGAGGGGGGCGTGACCCGCTTCATCGTCATGTACCAGTGCCGGGACGCCGCCCGGGTGGAGCCCGTGCGGAGCGCCCGGCAGGCTGACGTCTACATCGTGAACCAGCCGGGCAAGTCGTTGCTGGGCAACGCCGGCGGAAGCCCGCCGACCCTGCAGGCGGTCCAGTCGTCGGTCAACGCCGGGTGGATCGTGAACGTCGGCTACAACACCGGCGGCGGCTACCAGCGGGACCCGGGTCGGGGAAGCCCGTACAACCTGGAGACCTCCACGCAGGGGCTCTACTCCCGGCCCGACGCCAAGGGGTTGCCCACGGCGAAGCCGATCTTCACCTACTCGGCCAGCCCACCGCCGGGCGGCCCGGGGTCGACGATCCACATCGGGTTCTCGCAGTACTCCGATGTGTACTGGCGCTGGAACGCCCAGGCCAACGCCTACCAGCGCTACTACGGCAACAGCCCGGCGCTCGGCGCCAACGGGGGCATCATGTCGGCACAGAACGTCGTCATCCAGGCGGTCCCGGTGCAGATGAGCTGGTGGATCGAGGACCCCAGCGGGTCGCACCAGCCCGTCCCCCAGCTGCTCGGCACCGGCGCGGCCCTCGTGTGCCACGTGGGCACCTGCGTGACCGGGACCTGGTTCCGGCCGGGCGAGGGCCTCGGGCAGCCGACGTACCTGCTGGACCCCCAGGGCCACCAGATCCCCCTGGCGCCGGGGACGACCTGGGTGGAGCTGGCGCCCTCGTCGGTGACCGGGCCGGGGCCGAGTCCGGTGGCCGCGTACTCCGCATCGTAGAACCGCCCAGCGGGGCCATTCAGCTTCGCGGCCGATCCCCGACCAGCCGGCCGATGAGGCGCATCGGCAGGATTGCCAGCCAGACGAAGGGGGCGATGTTGGCGTCCACCAGGGCAACGGGGATCGAGGCGGCGAAGACCGCCACCAGCCAGCCCGAGCGCCAGAGAGCCCGGCGCACCCCGGCGGGGGTCATCGAGTCAGCCAGGAGGTTCCGGTGCTGGGCCACCAACGTCAGCAGGCCCAGCAGGAGACCCACGGCGATCATGTTGGTGGCGTACAGGATCACCGCCGAGGCCTGCCCCCCGTAGCGCCCCATGACCGAGGAGGGGAACGGCAGGAGGGCGATCGTCGCCAGGAACACCAAGTTGAGCGACATGAAGCCCTCATCGGCCCGCCGGAGCTGGCGGAACAGCCGGTGGTGGCCGAGCCAGAACCCGCCGATGACGAAGAAGGTGAGGGCGAAGACGTAGTAGTCCGCCCCCATCTTGCCCAGGGCATGCGCCAGGTGGTGGACTGCGCCCCCCTGCAGGTTGGGGGCCTGGATCTGGAAGGCCACCAGCGTCATGGCGATGGCGAAGATGCCGTCGGACAGCGCCAGCGTCCGACCGAGGCCGACCCTGCCCTCCTCCCGCTCGTCGTCCTCGTCCACCGCATCCACGCGCCGATGCTACCGGCGCGGGACCGGGAGACCGCGGGGGGCAAGGGCCGAGCCCGCTCTCCTCGGTACGGCCTCCCTCGGGGCCGGTGTCCGGCCGGCATTCCTGCGAAGATCTGCACCGTGAGCGACGCTCTGCGCCACCATCGGGCCCACACCGACTTGCATGGGACGTTTGGCAACGATCCCTTCGGGAAGCTGGCCGAGCGCATCGCGCGGTTCTTCGGCACGCCGCGCTACATCGTGGCGCAGACCATCGTGGTCATCCTGTGGATCGCCTACAACGGCTGGGTCGCCCTGCACTACCTATCGACGAAGGCGTTCGATCCCTACCCCTTCATCCTGCTGAACCTGGCCTTCTCCACCCAGGCGGCGTATGCCGCCCCCTTGATCCTGCTGGCCCAGAGCCGGCAGGCGGCCCGGGACAAGGCGGCCGAGGAGGCGGATGCCCGGCACCGGGAGGAGATCGCCCAGCTGGGCCTGACGCAGCAGCAGGCCCTGGCCGACCTCATCCGGGAGAACACCGCGCTCACCGAGCAGGTGCGGGCGATCGCCGCGAAGGCGCGGGACAACACCGAGCGGCTGGACGAGATCCACCGCCATGTGGAGGCGATCGGGCAGCGGATGGGGGTGGTGGCCGGGCGGTTCTCGGCGGACGAGTACCTCCCGCCGCCGGATGTGACCTAGTCCCCGACCTCCGGGAAGGGGTGGCGCTCCCAGTACATGCGCCGGTGGCCGAACAGGGGCCCGTCCGGGCCCCAGTGCTCGACGAACTCCCCCCACGCCTGGGCGCAGCCGGTGTTGCGCTTGGCGGTCAGCGTGGTGCCCGCGGGGAGGCGGACGGTCCGGATGCGGGGGTCGGCGGGGAGGCCGGCAAGGTCACCGGGCCCGTCGTGGACCACGATGATCTCGGCGTCATCCTCCCCCCGCTCCAGGAACATCGCCACCGCGTGGGCGATGCCCTTGCCCTTCTCCTCGCTGCCGTTGGCGGGCAGCACGCAGGTCAGGCGCCGGCGGACGGGGAGGTCGGGGCGGCGCACCGGGGCTGGCGCATGCCGGGGGAGCACCGGGGTGGGGGCCGCGGCCGGGAGTGGCTCGTAGTCCTGCCAGTGGCGGCGCAGGAGGGCGCGGACCGGGTCGTCCAGGCTCCGGGCCACCGGGTGGATCCACCATGTGTCCGCCTGGGCGAGGGCGGCAGCCACCTCCGCCGGGGTGAATCCGGTCCGGTAGCGGACGGTGTGCTCGCAGAACGGGTTGCGTGCGACACGATGGCCGGCGAGCACGGCCAGGGAGGGGAGGAGGACCTCCTCGGAGGCCCAGATCCGGGACTGGGCAAGGGTTTCCTGGAACTCCGGCGAATCCCAGAGGGCCATGACGTCGGCGGCCGCCTCCCGGGAGAACGCAGTTGCTGGCCAAAAGGTCCAGTGGGGAAATCGTTCCTCCCCGGCGGGGAAGCGCTGCAGGAACGGCCGCCACAGGTCGATCTCGTGCCAGGCCGACTGGGCCGGCCCAAAGAGGGTGTCCCGGGGCTGGGCGTGCGGCGCGGTCATGAGGCAGCCGGGCCGGGGCTCGGCAGACAGGACGGCCGCCAGCGCGGCGGAGTACCCGGGCCGGGCGGCGAGCTGGTCGGAGTCGATGAACGTGACCGCCGAGGCGCCCAGGTGGTCCACGGCGATGCGGAGGCACGCGATGGCTGCCTCGTCCAGGCGGCCCCACTCCACCGCCGTGGGCTGCGGGTGGACGACCGCGCCCATGGCTTCGACCGTGTGCCGGAGCCCGGGATCAGCCAGGGGTCCTCCAGGGCCGGCGCCGTCGTAGAGCAGCACCGCGGACGCCGGGTCGAGGAAGCGCAGGTTGGCCACCAGGTCCACGATGCACTCGGGCGCCTCGTGGACGAAGCAGGCGAGGACGTTCACCCGAGCGGGGGTGGGTCCTCCTTCTCCGGGGGCGCCTCCGCGGTCAACTGCAGCGCCCCCAGCTTCTCTCCGATCCATGTGTCAATTCTCGCCCACCAGGCGAACAGCCACTCGACGAGCTCGTCGCCGCCGGCGGGGACTTCGGCTGCCGGGATGCGCCAGTAGTGGGCCGCCACGGACGTGTCGAGCGGAATCCGGCGCCACAGGTCGACCAGCGACCCGACGTCCTCGAAGACCGTGTGGGCCACGAAGATGACATCGGCCCCGGGAGCATGCTCGATGGCGGTGGTCACCCCGCCGATGCGGGGGGGCAGCACGTTGCGCATCTGCTCGGCCTTGAGGGCGGAGTCGTCGTGGCCCTTCTTGCGCAGGTGGGCGATCGCCCGCTCCCGCAGGCGGGGGCTGAAGTCGTGGCCCTCGGGGAACAGCACGAAGGCGTCCTTATCCCCCAGGCCGCTGGCCAGCTCGCCGATGGCGGCGATCTGGGCCTCCCGGTTGGCGGAGCCGTGCTTGATGAACCGGTTGGGGATCCGGTGCAGCATCGTGTCGAAGAGCGGCTCCCACTGGAGCTTCTCCAGCATGATGATCCGGGGGTGGCGCTGGTACTCCAGCATGATGGTGGCCACCAGCATCAGCGAGTTGCCTGCCCCGCCGTGGCGGGAGAACACCAGGATTGGCCCGTCCTGGCGTTCGGCCTCGGTCTCGACCTCAACCTGCAGCCGGAACAGCTTGGTCCCGGTGGTGCGCAGGCCCCGCAGCCACCACTCCATGAGGCGGTAGTGATCGCCCTGCCACCCCTCGCTGGACAGCCGGGTGCCCAGCCCCGAGGCCAGCCACATCCAGAAGACGGCCAGCAGGCAGGCGACCTCGTAGAGGCAGTAGACGAAGCCGAAGGCCACCACCCGCACCGTGCGCCACCGGCGGCCGCTGAACAGCAGGTCGATGGGCACCGCCAGCACCAGCAGCACGGGCGTGAGGACGATGACGCCCGCCGACACGAGCCCGACGAGCGGGGCGAGCACCACCCGGCGGAATGGCTTCGGCGGAACCGGAAGGCTGGCCACGGGCGTTACGGGAGGGCGACCCGGTCGAGGTAGGCGGCGGTGGTCTCGTAGGCCCGGCTCATGCGCTGCATGACCGCTTCCAGGTCCCAGGTGCGCAGGCCCATCCCACCGCCCGGGTCGTCGTCACCGGTGGGCAGGACATGGGCCACGACCCCGTCGGGCAGATGGGCCATGTCATAGGCGAAGCGGTGCCGGCGGGCGACCTCGAAAGCCACGCTCATGACCTGGTACAGGGTTTTCGGGGCCTCCAGGCGCCGCTCGATACGGCCGACGTGCAGGATGTACACCTCGGTCGCACCCAGGGCCACCGCCCGCTCCACCGGGATGCTGTTGACGATGCCGCCGTCTAGGAAGTGCTCACCGTTCACCTCCATCACCGGCAGGAGACCGGGGACCGCCGAGGAGGCCAGGATCGCCTCGATGACCGGGCCGGTCGAGAACCAGTGCTCGGCTGCCTGCTCGATCGAGGCGGCCACGCACTGGAAGGGGATCGCCAGCTCCTCGAAGGTGCGCACCGGGAGCAGCGCGGCGCAGATCTGGCGGAGGCGCTCGTTGGAGTGCAGGTGGGTGCGGCCCCGGAGCAGGTTCCCCGCCACCCGCAGCGGCGAGCCGAGGACCCCGGTCTCGGTCAGCTGGCGCCAAGCGCCCTCCAGGCGGTTGACCATGTCGACGCTCGGGTCGGCGGCGATGGCCGCGCCGTTGAGCGCCCCCACCGAGGCGCCGACGATGAGGTCGGGGCGGATCGTGCGCTCGAGGAGGGCCCGGAGCATGCCGACCTCGTTGGCGCCCAGGTCCCCGCCCCCGCCGAGCACGAACGCCACACGCGGCTCGGAGGGAGCCGGTGGGACGCGTTCCGCTCGCGGTCCGGGCATGCCTGCAAAATCATAGGCCCGGGCGGGCCGGCCCGGGACGCCGACCGGGGGCGGCGCGACCTGTGCCATCCTGCGGAGCCGTGAGGACAGCCCCGATCACCGGAATGGCGCACGCCGATGGCGCCGACCTCTACTTCGAGCGCCGGGGGTCAGGCCCCCCGTTGCTCCTCATCGCCGGCGGCGGCGGCGACTGCGGGGTCTACGGACCGCTCGCCGACCTGCTCGCCGCCGACTTCACCGTCCTGACCTATGACCGGCGAGGCAACTCCCGGAGCCCGCTGCACTATCCACCCCGGCCCATCCAGGTGGACGAGCAGAGCGGCGACGCCCTCGTCGTGTTGCAGGCCAACGGGTTTGCCGAGGCATCGGTGTACGGCAGCAGCGGGGGAGCCAGCATCACCTTCGAACTGGTCGCCCGCTACCCGGAGGTGGTGGAAAGGGCCCTGATCCATGAGCCGCCGATCCCGAGCGTGCTACCGGACGGCGCCGACATCCTTGCCCAATACGCCGAACATGATCGCATCCGGGAGGCAGAGGGCTGGGAGGCTGCCTTCCGCTGGTTCCTGCGGATCAATGACCTCGTGCCGCCAAACCGCCCCGAGATGGCCGACTACCTGCTGGCCCCCGACCGGTTCTTGCCGCCCGGGCGGGCCCTGGACGCCGCCCTCCGCATGAACGGCAACTGGGGGTACATGTGCGCCTATGAGGTCCGCCCCTGCATCGACTACATCCCCGATCTGGACCGGATCGCGGCGGGCGGCACCCGCTTGGCCTTCGGGTGCGGGGAGAGCACGGGGGCGACGTTCTTCCACCGCGCCGCCCGGGAGCTGGCCCGGCGCCTCAGCGTGGAATGCTTCGAGTTCCCCGGCGGCCACGCCGGCTTCGCCGAAGTGCCGGCAGCGTTTGCCGCCACCCTGCGCGCATGCCTCCGCACGTTGGAATGATCATCTAGCTCCCTGCATCTTTGCTTCCCGGCCGCAGCCGGCAGGCTCAGGGGCCGGGCTTGCGGGCACGGATGATCGCCGAGCCCGCCCGGGGGTGGACCCGGTGGGTCTCCTCGATCTCGACGTCCTGGAAGCCAGCTCCCGCCAGCAGGTCCCGGTACTCCTCCCGGGTGAGCGCGCCCGCCAGGCAGCCGGTCCAGGCTTCCATGTCCCGCCGGGTGAAGGGATCGAGGTCGGGGTCGGCGACGATGTCGGTCACCGCCAGGCGCCCCCCCGGGCGCAGGACCCGGGACGCTTCGGCCAGGGCGATCACCTTGTCGGTGGAGAGGTTGATCGCGCAGTTGGAGATGACGACGTCGACGCTGGCGGCGGGCAATGGGATGTCCTCGATCTCGCCCCGCAGGAACTCGACGTTGGTCGCCCCTGCCTCGGCGGCGTTGCTGCGCGAGAGGTCCACCATTTCGTCGGTGATGTCGAGGCCGTAGGCAAAGCCGGAGGGGCCAACCCGCCGGGCGGAGAGGAGCACGTCAATGCCGCCGCCCGAGCCCAGGTCCAGGACGGTCTCGCCCTCCTGCAGTGAGGCCACGGCGAGCGGGTTGCCGCACCCGAGCGAGGCGGCGACTGCCCGTTCGGGAAGCTCGGCGAGCTCCCGGGTGCTGTAGTCGTCCGGTCCGAGGCACAGGCTGCCGCCCGCCCCGCAACTACACGACCCGCCACACCCGCACGCGTCCTCGTCCGTGCTGATGAGCGCCAGCTCGGCGTACTTGGTGATGACGGCCTGCTTGGTGCTCTCCCGCTCCAGCATCGCAACGCCCCCGCTTTCCCCGTGTCTGGAGGCTCCATCGTACGACCGCCGTAGAATGATGGGGTTCCTACTTCCTCGACCCGTAAGGAGACCGGTGATGACCGAGGCCCACGACCACGTGCACGGAGACACCTGCGCCCACCACGCCCAGGAGGCAACGAGCTGCGGGTGCGAGCATGACGCCGCCGGCGCTCAGGGCGACCTCTGCGGCGCAGAGGCCGGAGCCTGCTGCGGCGGCCACGGCACCGACCTGTTCGCCTTCCCGGTCACCGACGAGGTGGTCTCGGTCCCGGCGGTGCAGCTCGCCGGCCTGCTCGACCTGTGCGAGAAGCTGGCCGCCGATGTGTCGGTGCTGTCCGGCGAGGTGGACTACCTCGAGGCCCAGCGGGCGCTCGAGGACCAGGCCCCGCGCCTGGTAGTGCTGCGGGCGCAGTTCCTGGACCGGATGCGCACCCTGCTGGCCGAGGTCGCCGGCGCCCAGTCCTGACCGACACCGTCGACCTCACCGCCCTGGCGGCCGCAGAGCGGGACGCCTGGGCCGAGATCCGGGAGCTTGTTGGCGACCTGACCCCGTCCCAGCGCGCCACGCCCGGGTATTTCGTGGAGGGGTGGACGGTGAAAGACGTCCTGGCTCACCTGGCCTCCTGGCTGGCCGAGGCCGGCCTGGTGCTCGAGCAGTTGGCCGCGGGCACCTTCGACGGGCGCGACCTCGAGGTCGATACCCGCAACCGGGGGTTCCTGGACGCCAACCGGGACCAGCCCTTCGACCTGGTGGAAGTCCAGGCGGAGGCATCCCGCCACCGGCTGCTGCAGGAGCTGCACCGGTTGGAGGAAGTGGGGCCGGTGGCCGAGGAGTGGATCCTCAAGGCCGGGCCGGACCACTACGCCGAGCACCTGCCCCGGCTGCGGGAATGGGCGGCCGAGCTGAGGGCCTGAGCCGAGGGCCTGAGCCGAGGCGGCGCCCCTACGGGGTGAAGGGCACCGGGATCCAGGTCGCGCCCGCGTCGTTGGTCAGGTAGATCTTGCCGTCCTGGTGGGGGGAGTACACGACGACCCCGCGGGTGGCGTCGGTGAAGCCGAGGTCCGCCCAGCCCTCCCCGCCGTCCGGGAAGGTGAGCGGCGTGGTCCAGGTGGTGTCCGCCCCCGAGGTGCGGTAGACCCAGCTCGCGCCCGACGCCGCCGCAATGGCGATGGTGGTGGGGGACGCGGCAGCGATGCCGACGGTCTGCCCGCCCCGCGGGGCGTCGGCCAGGGCGTGGAAGCTGTGGCCGGCATCCGAGGACACATACACCGTCTTGGTCGAGCTGCCCGCCCCGGCGTCGCCCACGCAGAGCACCTCCACGTCGGTGGCGCTGGACACCGTCAGGTCGCCGGGCGCGAACTGGCCGGGGCACGGGCTGGCCAGGGGGAAGAACTGGCTGCCGGTGGCCGAGCTGAACAGCGTGTTGTTGACGTCGAGGTAGACGGCGGTGCCGTGCAAGGCCAGCTGGCCGCCCGAAGCCGCCGGGAGGGAAAGGCCGGAAACCGCCTGCCACCCGTCGGAGGTGGTGGACGTGCGGAGCAGGGATACCGCCCCCGCGCCCCCTTGGAGCGCCCAGGCGGTGCTGCCCGACGCTTCCACGTCGCTCACCGGCCCGGGGAGCGGGGTGGGCTTCCAGGTCACGCCGCCGTCGTGGGTGGCGTAGAGCCCGGGGTTGAAGGCCCAGCCGTCGTGGGCGTTGGCGAAGCGGATCTCGCGGGCGTTGGCGCCGGCGGGCAGTGTCCCGGCCAGGGACCAGTGCTGGCCCCGATCCACCGTGTGCAGCACCACCTGGCTGGTGGCGGCCTGGGCGAGTGCCCACGCCTGCTGGACCGAGATGAACGTGATGGACTCGGCGGCCGCCCCCGCCGGCGGGGGCGCCCCGGTGGGCGATGGGCTCGGCGGGGGCGTGGGCGATGGGCTCGGGGTGGGCGACGCTGACGGGGACGGGGAGGGGGAGATCACGGCCGAGGAGACCGCCGTCGGGCTGGGCGGCGTCGGCGGCGACGCCGTGTTCTTCGCCGTCTTGGAGCACGCCGCCATCGCCATCACCGCTGCGCACCCGACCGCCAGCCACCGCCGTGCCATCGTCGCCTCCTCTTTCCTGTATCGGTATTAGACGGCGGCGATGTGAGCGTTGTTTCAGTCGGCCTCGGGGAGCGCCGGGCGGCTGTGCAGGGTGACCAGGGAGTGGGCACCGTCCGGCCCCTCGACGTCGATGGTGCGCACCGCCATCGGAGCGGGCGGGTCGAAGGTGATCTTCCACGGGTGCTCGACGATGTGGCGCAGGGCGTCCTCCTGCCCGTCCCGGCTGTTGACGGCGATGATGAAGGTGTCGTCTCGCTCATCGAAGGTCATCGAGTCCAGCGGCATCTCGTCCGCCTCGATCTTGGTGCCGAACTCCGGGCTGATGATCTCGATGGTCACCGGCGTGCCGGCGGTGTCCTCGGTGATGGTGGCGAAGTGGGTCGGCCACTCCTGGCGAACCGGCTGGCGGGTGGGCGGGCTCATCGGGTCTCCATCTCTCGGGTGGGGCTCAGGCGGTGCTCGCTCGGTACTCGGGCGACGTGCGCATGGCCCGAGCCTACCGCCGGGGAGCCGCCCGGAGCGGGGCGCGATGGATTGACGACGAATCAATTGTGTGCTAACCATTAGCCATGCACTATGCCCTCGGCCGCCAGCTGGCCATGACCCACAAGGCGGTGCGGGCCGAGTTCGAGGCCCGCCTGGCCGCTGTGGGCGGCAGCTTGTCCACCTTCATCGTGCTGCGCTCGGCCGAGGATCTCGGCCTGTCGCAGCGGGAGATCGCCGAGCGCATCGGCGTGGAGGGGCCGACGTTGGTCCGCCACCTCGACCGCCTGGAGAAAGAGGGCCTCATCCAGCGCCAGCGGGACGCCGCCGACCGCCGGGTGACCCGGATCCTGGTCACCAAGGCGGGCGAGGAGCATCACCGGCGCCTCGCCGAGGTGGCCGCCGACATGGAGGGGCAGCTCCGGGCGTTGCTGGGCGGGGAGCGGTACGAGCACCTGGTGGACGAACTCGAACACGTGCTGGGCGACGTGGCCCAGCTGACCGCAGACCGCAAGGCAGGGGAAAGGACGACGCATGCCAACACAGTCTCCTGACACAGAGGTGGTCTCCGGGATGCAGGAGGGTGTCCCGGCGGCGCCGCCCGCCCGGGAGGAGCCCAAAGAGGACCCGCGGGAGGTGATCCGCACCGAAGGCCTGACCAAGGTGTACCCGGGGATGGACATCCCCGCCGTGGACCACCTGGACCTCTCCGTCTACAACGGTGAGATCTTCGGCCTGCTCGGCCCCAACGGGGCGGGCAAGACCACCACCGCCGGAATGCTCACCACCCGGGTGATCCCGACCTCGGGCACGGCCATCGTCGGCGGGGTTGATGTCGTGCGCCACCCGGCGCTCGCCAAGCAGTTCATCGGCGTCGTGACCCAGCAGAACACGCTGGACCGGTCGCTCAACGTGTGGGAGAACCTCTACTTCCACGGGCGCTTCTTCGGCATGTCCCGCAAGGCATCCAAGCAGGAGGCCGACGACCTGCTGGAGAAGTTCCACCTCGGCAAATGGGCGAAGGCCTCGGTGTTCGCCCTCTCGGGCGGCATGGCCCAGCGCCTGCTGGTGGCTCGGGCGATCCTGCACCACCCCCGGATCCTGTTCCTGGACGAGCCGACCGCCGGTCTCGACCCGCAGAGCCGCCTGGCCCTGTGGGACATCCTCATGGAGATCCATGCCGAGGGCCAGACGATCCTGCTCACCACCCACTACATGGAGGAGGCCGACCAGCTCTGCAGCCGGGTGGCGATCATGGACCACGGCAAGTTCCTGGCCCTCGACACGCCCGCCGGGCTGAAGTCATCGCTGGGGGCCGAGACGATCGTGACCGTGACCGCCGACGGCGACCTGGCTGCCCTCGCCACCCTGCTGGAGCGGGAGGTACCCGGGGTGCAGAGCAGCCGGCAGATGGACGGCCACGTCCTGCTCCAGGTCGCCGGCGCCTCGGGGATCCTGCCCCAGGTGGTCACCACCGCCGAACGGGGTGGGGTCACGGTCCGGGACCTCTCGGTGACCGAGCCCACGCTGGAGACCGTGTTCATCACCCTCACCGGGAAGGAGCTGCGCGACTGATGGCTACTGCAACCGCCCCCGCTCCGGCCGCCCTGCGGGGCGCCGAGATGGGCCGCTCCGCCGTCCGGGCCAGCCGGTCGGCCTTCGGGGCCCTGCTGCTGCGTGACCTCGCCGTGCTGAAGAAGAACCTCAGCGAGTTCATCCCCCGCACGATCATCCAGCCCTTCTTGCTGGTGTTCGTGTTCCTCTACGTGTTCCCCAAGATCGGCCAGAGCGTCGGGTCGGGGGGGCCAGGCGGCGCATCGACCTTCGCCACCATCCTGGTGGCCGGCGTCGTGGGCCTGGCGATCCTCTTCCAGGGCATCCAAGCCGTCGCTCTGCCCATGGTGCAGGAGTTCGGCTACACCAAGGAGATCGAGGACCGGGTGCTGGCGCCGCTGCCGGTGGGCCTGGTGGCGGTCGGCAAGGTGACCGCCGGGGCGATCCAGGGCCTGGTGGCCGCCGCCATCGTGTTCCCGATCGCCGCCTACGTGCACGCCGCCGGGGTCATCCCCCACCTGAACGTGCACTGGCTGATCCTGCTCACGATGATCCCCCTGGCGTGCGTCCTGTGCGCCTCGCTCGGGCTCACCATCGGCAGCCGCTTCGACCCCCGCCAGGTCCCGTCGCTGTTCGCCATCATCATCATCCCGATGGTGTTCCTGGGCGGCACCTACTACGCCTGGACGGCGCTGCAGGCGGTGAAGCTGGGGGCGTGGTCCTGGCTGCAGACCGTGGTGCTGATCAACCCACTGGTCTACATCACCGAGGGATTCCGGGCGGCGCTCACCCAGTCGCCCCACATGCACCTGTACGTGATCTACCCGGTGATGATCGGGCTGACGGCGCTGTTCCTGCGCTTGGGGATCGGCGGCTTCAAGAAGCGGGTCCTGAGCTAGTAGTTGATCACGCCACAAGCATCGGGGCGCAAGGAACAAAAAGAGCCGTGGCCGCAGCGCCTCGCGAAAATTTCTGTGATCGGGCGCCCGGGGGGGCCGCCGGCGGCCCTCACGGCCCCACGGCGGGGCTGCCCGGAGATAGTTGGTGGCGTAGTACATCTCCTGGCTGTACCACGCCGCCAACATTGCCCGGGGGTGCCGCCCCGGCCCTCGCGGCCCCACCGCGGGGCGGCCCCGCCGGAAGGCCTGTTGCCTTCCCGGAGGTGCTCGGGCCCGTCGCCGAGCGCTATGGCATCGAGGTCATCGGTCCCCCGCGCCGCGCGCTGAACTAGTGCCCGGGGCGGCCCCTATGGGGCGCGAGGTATCACCGGTTGAGAACTCGCGCCACCTCCTGGCTCAGCTCGACTCGCCCAGGAATGCCGCCAGACTGGCGACAGGCGTGATCAGCCCGAGGGAGTCGGCGCCGGCCGGGGGGCCAGGGTGACCGTGACCGTGTGGGCGCTGCCGCTGCGCACGTAGCGGATCGAGACCTTCGAGCCGGGTGCCAGCGAGCTGACCGCCAGGCTGACGTCCCCGCTGGTGGCCACGGCCGTGCCGTTGACCCCGACGATGATGTCGCCGGACTGGAGCCCGGCGCTGGCCGCTGGGCTGCCGGGCTGCACGCTGGTCACCTGCGCGCCCCCGGTAGGCGCATCGGTGACCTCGACGCCGAGGAAGCCCTGGCGGGCGGGCGGCACGCTGCCCTTCTTCAGGTTGGGCAAGAGGGTGGTGACCTCGTCGATGGGGATGGCGTAGCTGATGTTCTGGGCGGTCTCCCCGGACCCGGGCGCCGCCGCCGAGGTCACCATGCCGATGACCTTGCCGTTCGGGCCCACCAGCGGCCCCCCCGAGCTCCCCGGGTTCACCGGGGCGCTGGTCTGGAGGAGCCCGATCAGCCGGGTGCCGGCGGGGAGGTCGGCGTCGCTGGAGTCGACGGTGCGGTTCAGGCCTGAAACGATGCCGTGACTGACCGTAAGTCCCCCCGGCGCCAGGCCGAGGGCATTGCTGATGGTGAGGACCGGGTCGCCGATCTGGACGTTGGCAGATTGACCGAGGGGCACCGGCGTCAGCTGCGGCGGGTTCTGGATGCGGATGACTGCGACGTCATCGTTGTCGTCGGCCGCCACCACGGTGGCGGTGTAGCTCGCCCCCTGGCCGTCGAACTGGACGGTGGCCTCCGTGGCCCCGGTCACGACGTGGGCGTTGGTGACGATGTTTCCCTGGTTGTCCACCACCATGCCGGTGCCCTGGTTGGTGGTCGTCCCCGGGCCGGTGGTGCCCTGGGCGGTGATGGCGACGACGCCGGGTTCCACGGCACGCAGGGCCGCCCGGACGTCGAGCCCGCCCGCGGTGCCTTTGGGAGGCGCTGCTCCCCCGCCCTTGAGGCCCGACTTGGCGTTGGCCGGGACGCCGCTGCTGGTGGTGGAGGAGGAGTTGAACGCGCCCAGGGCGCCCGCGATCACCAGGATGGCTACGACCGCGAGGGCCGCGGCCACGGCAACCTTGATCCAGGCATGCAGGCGCTTGGTCCGGTCCGGGCCCGGTCCCTGCGGGGGTGGCCCCCAGGGCGGCTGGCCGTAGGGGGGCTGGCCGTACGGCGGCTGGCCGGGTGCCGGTGGGCCGGGTGCCGGTGGGCCGTAGTACGGGGGTTGGCCGGGGCCGTAGGGGGGCTGTCCCGGCGCCGGTGCAGACCACGGGGCGGGTGGGTACGGCGGTTGTCCGTACGGGGGCGGGGCGCCGGGGGGGCCGGCCTGGCCGGGCGGCCCGTATGGGGGCTGCCCCCCATACGAGGGCTGCCCGGGGGGGCCGTACGGCGGCTGGGGGTACGGCGGTTGCCAGTAGGGCGGCTGTGGGTAGGGCGGCTGGCCGTAGGGCGGTTGGCCCGGGGGCCGGATGTACGGCGGTTGCTCTTGCGGAGGCTGGCCGTAGGGGGCTTGGCCGTAGGGCGGCAGCGCCTGCGGGTACCCCGGAGAAGGCGGCTGGGGCCAGTAGGGCTGGGTGGGGGTCTCTGGGCCGGGAGGGCTCTCGGGCGCCTGCGGCATTGGCCCGGTCACTGAAGCCGGCTCCCCGGGAGCCTCGCCTGAGGCTTCACCGGGAGCAGGGAAGGCCGGCGGGAAGGTGCCGGGGCCCGGTTCCTGGGCTCCGGCATACGAGCCCGGCACCGTCTCCGGAGTCTCGGCTGCGGTACCGGCGGGGGCCTCGGGCGGCAGCTCCCGGGGGGCTGCGGGAGGGCCGGGCGCCTCCGCCTCAGGAGTGCCTGGGGCGGCGTCCTCGGGACCGGCTTCCGGCTCTGGTGGCTCCGTCGTCATAGGGCCGCGGGCGGTGGATCTGTCGGGGTGGGGGGCTCGGCCGGGGGCTCCGGGAAGGGCGGGTAGCCGGGCGCGGCAGGGGCCGGGTAGGCGGGGGCCGCCGGGTATGCCGGGGCTGGGTGGGAAGGTGCGGCGTATGCCGGGCCCGCCGGCGGGCGCTGCCCGGTGAGATCCTCGACCACCCGGAAGTACTGGTCCCGGTCCAGCTCGCCCCGGGCGTAGCGCATGCGGGCAACGTTAAGTGCGTCATCGGTGGGGTTGACCCACCCGCCCGCCGGGGGAGGGGGAAGGGGCCGTGCGGCCACACCGTGGTGGTCGTGCGCCACGAGGCGGGCCACCGCCCACGCCACCAGGGCAATGAAGCCAGCAAACACTGCGATCCACAGCAGGCCCGGCAAAAAGCCGTGGTGGTAGCCGGGTCCACAGAGCACGCGTCCGCACATGGCGTTCCTCCTGAGTTACCTCTCGCCTGGGGTTGCCTGGATGAAACGGGGGGATCCTGTGCTTCAGGATCGCACCTGGCGCTGTGACCGGCCTGTGCCGAAGCTGCGAGGCAGCCTCGAAACGCTACAGCTGGAAGCTGGGCGGCACGGCGGGGCCGGGGCCTGGACCCCCGCCCGGGGCCTTGCCTCCGAAGCGTCCGAAGGGTCCGGGCACGATGCCGCCGAGCCCCTTCTGGTTCACGAACGTGGTGACCTCGCTCGAGAGCTTGGCCTTGAGGCTGGCAGCCTGCGCCGCGGTGATCTTGCCGGCGTTCGCCGCGGCATCGATGCGATTGGTGGCCTCGGTGGTGAGGGTGTGGATGACGCTCTGCGGCGGGACGTTGTGGCTCTGGGCGACGTCGGCGATGCTCCGGCCGGCGCGGAGGGCCTGCACCACCACCGTCGGGCTGACCCCGATGGCCTTGGCCGCGGCGCCGATCGACCGCACGCCCAGGCCGCCGAGCGGTCCGCGGAAGGGAACGACGGTGGACGTCGGCGGCCCGAACCTGCCGTGCGGCGCGGCAGTACCGGTGACGCCCGGGAAGCGGAAGCGCAGGCCGGTCTGGTTCACGAACGCGGTGATCCGGCTGGCCAGATCGGCTTTCAAGGTGGTGGCCTGGGCGTCGGTGATCCGGCCGTTCTTGAGGGCGGTCTCGATGCGGGCGGTGGCGGCGGTGGTGAGGGCGTCGATCACCTTCTGCACGGCCACGTTCTTGCTCCGGGCGACCTCGGCGATGCTCTGACCGCTGCGCAGGTCCTGCGCCAGGATGGTGGCGCTGACCCCGATGGCCTTGGCGGCGACCGCCAGCGAGGGAATCTCCAGCCCAGCGGCCCTGCGCGGGCCCGGCAGGCGGGACGCCGCCGGCGCCGGCTCGGCGCTCGACAAGCCGGGCACCCCGAGCAGGAACCCGAGTGCCACCCCGGCGCCCAGCGCACCGATGACGGCGGTCACCACGAGCAGGCGCTGCTTGTTCAGGAACGCACGCACCCCCGGATCATGCTCCCCGACCTTTGGCCGGGCCTGAATCGCACCTGTGCCCTGGCTGAGAGATGCCCGGATTGTCATGATCGCGGGACGAGGAGCGGCCACCCGGTGGGATTTTCGCCATCAGATATCAAAGGGGATGGGCCGCAGGCCGGGATGACGGGCCGCGGGCCAGGAGACGGGCTGCGGTACCCTGCCAACGGTGGTGCCGGTGACCGATGCAGGGCTCATTGCGACCTTCCGGGGCTTGGTGGGAGACGCCCGGGTCTTGGCGCACCCGGATGCCCTGAGCACCTACGAGTCGGACGGCCTGCTCACCTACCGGGTGTCGCCGATGGTGGCGGTGCTGCCCGAGACCGCGGACGAGGTCCAGGGCATCGTGCGGGCCTGCGCCCAGGCGGGGATCCCCTGGGTGGCCCGGGGGTCGGGGACCGGTCTTTCCGGCGGGGCCGTGCCGGTCGAGGGCGGCGTGCTCATCGTGCTCTCCCGCATGCGCCGGATCATCCAGGTGGACCTGGCCAACGAGCGGGTGGTGGCCCAGCCCGGGGTGCGCAACGCGGCGATCACCGCGGCGGTGGCCCCCACGCACTTCTACCCGCCGGACCCCTCCAGCCAGGTCGTGTGCTCTCTGGGGGGCAACGTCGCCGAGAACTCCGGCGGCGCCCACTGCTTCAAGTACGGCTTCACCACCAACTACGTCACCGGCCTGGAGGTGGTGCTTCCCGACGGCGACATCGTGACGCTGGGCGGGGCGGAGCTCGACCACCCGGGCTACGACCTGATCGGTGCCTTCGTGGGGTCGGAGGGGACGCTGGGTGTCGCCACCAAGATCACCGTCCGCATCCGGCGCCTGCCCGCCGAGATCCGTACCCTCGTGGCCTACTTCCCCTCCATCGAGCAGGCCGGCCAGGCCGTGACCGACATCGTGGGAGCCGGGGTGGTCCCGGCCGCGCTCGAGATCATGGACCGGCTCACCATCACCGCCTGCGAGCAGGCGACCCACGCCGGCCATCCCGCCGACGCCGGCGCCGCCCTGGTGGTGGAGATCGACGGCGCGCCGGGGGAGTGTGAGGGCCCCTTCGGCCACGTGCAGGACATCTGCCAGGCGAACGGGTGCTCCGGGATCAGGGTGGCGCGCGACGAGGTGGAGCGCCAGCTGATCTGGAAGTCGCGCAAGTCGGCGTTCGCCGCTATGGGGCGGATCTCGCCCGACTACTACGTCCAGGACGGCGTGGTGCCCCGCACGATGCTGCCCGCGGTCCTGGGCCGGATCGGTGAGCTGTCGGCCCAGTACGGGCTGGCGGTGGCGAACGTCTTCCACGCCGGCGACGGCAATCTGCACCCGCTGATCTGCTACGACCACTCTGTTCCGGGCGAATCTGAGCGGGCCGAGGCGCTGGCCTCCGACATCATCGAAGCGTGCGTGGCGGCCGGCGGCTCCCTGACCGGGGAGCACGGCATCGGCATCGACAAGGCCCGGCACATGGGGCGGATGTTCTCCGGGGCCGACCTGGATGCCTTCAGCCGCCTCCGGTGCGCCTTCGACCCGGCGGGCCTCGCCAACCCGGGCAAGGTCATGCCCACCCCCCGCCTGTGCGGGGAGGTCCCGGGTCCCTTCCGCCAGCACCCGTTGGAGCGGGCCGGCGTTGCCGAGCGTTTCTGAGGTGCTCGCTCCCGCTACGCCCGGGGAGGTCGCAGAGGTCCTGGCCGATGCGGCGGCCGAGGGCCGGAGTGTGCGCCCGGTGGGGGGCGGAACGAAGCTCGGCTGGGGCCGCCCGTTCCCCGAGCCGGGTCTCGTGGTTTCCACCTCGGGCCTGGCTGGCGTGGTGGAGTACAACGCCGCCGATCTCACGGTCGTGGTCCAGGCGGGCGTTCGGCTGGACGAGCTGCAGGCGGTGCTCGCCGGACGGGGCCAGATGCTGCCGCTGGACCCGCCCTCCGCCGACGCCACCGTGGGGGGCATCGTCGCCACTGCCGACTCGGGGCCCCTGCGCCACTCGGCCGGCGGGGTGCGGGACCTCGTGCTGGGGATTACCGTGGCGCTCTCGGACGGGACGGTTGCCCGGGCGGGCGGGAAGGTGATCAAGAACGTCGCGGGCTACGACCTGGGCAAGCTGTACGCCGGTTCGTTCGGCACCCTGGGGGTCATCGTCGAAGTGGCCCTGCGCCTGCACCCGGTGCCCGGCGAGCGGGCGTCGGCAGTGGGCCGGTCGGCGGATCCGGCAGCACTCCAGTCGGCCGTGAGCGCCCTGATGGCGGCCCCGCTCACGCTGCGGGCCCTCGATGTTGCCTGGGGGGAGGGGGCTGGGTCGGTGCTTGCCGAGGTGGCGGGCGCAGGGGCCGCCGGCCGCCTCGCGGCGGGGGCGGCGGTGATGGAATCGGCGGGCCTGGCGGTGGAACCGGCTCAGGAAGGCGGAGCCCTCTGGGAGGCCCAGCGCTCGGGACAGCGCAGCGGCGGTCCTCGGGGGCAGGGCGAGGGTGCCGTGGTGCGGGTGTCGGGGCTGCCGGCGGAGCTCGGAAGGGTGCTGGCCGCACTCCCCGCAGGAGCATCGTTGGTGGGGCGCGGCGGTCTGGGGCTCTCCTGGGTCCGCCTTCCGGCCGGCTCCGACGAGGAGACCGCCCGGGCCGTCTCGGCGCTTCGGGCAGCGCTGGCGCCCCGGCCCTGCGTGGTGCTCGATGCACCCCCCGGGGTGCGGGAGCTGGTGGATGTGTGGGGTCCGGTCGATCCCGTCCGGGCCGCCCTCGACCGCCGGGTCCGGGAGCGCTTCGATCCAGCGGGCATCATGAACCCAGGAGTTCTCTGACCTGACCGCCGAGTGATATCCGGAGCCTACTGATGTCCGCTTTCGATGCCCACCGCCCGCCGGACGCCGCCCTCATTGCCGACTGCGTCCACTGCGGCTTCTGTCTGCCCAGTTGCCCCACCTACGTCCTGGACGGGCTGGAGACCGACTCGCCCCGGGGCCGGATCGTGCTCATGGGCGACGGCCTCACCCCCGCCGGCCGGCTCTCCGCCGAGGTCGTGTCGCACTTCGACTCCTGCCTCGGGTGCATGGCGTGCGTGACCGCCTGCCCGTCGGGGGTGCAGTACGACCGCCTGATCGAGGCGACCCGGGCGCAGGTCGAGCGCAACTTCGAGCGGCCGCCGGAGGACCGCGCCTGGCGCTGGCTTCTCCTGGCGGTGCTCACCCGCCCGGCGCTCCTGGCGGCGGCGACCGCTTTGGTGCCCTTCGCCCGGCCGCTCGACGGACTCCTCGGGAGGTTCCCCCGCCTGCAGGCCCTCCTGGCCCTCACCCCGCCACCCCGCCCGGCGCCCCCTGTCCCTGTCCCCGTCCCCGAGGTCACGAGACCGGTCCGGGCCCGGGTCGGGATGCTCCTCGGGTGCGCCAACCGGGTGTTCTTCTCCCGGGTCAACGACGCCACCGCCCGGGTACTGGCCGCCGAGGGCTGCGAGGTGGTCGTACCGCCGGAGGCGGGCTGCTGCGGCGCCCTGCCCCTGCACGCCGGGTTCGAAGGCGATGCCCGCCGCCGGGCGCGGGCGCTCATCGCCGCCTTCCAGGACTGCGACGTGGTGGTGGTGAACGCGGCGGGGTGCGGCTCCGCCATGAAGGAGTACGTCCACCTGCTGGGCGATGAGCCCCAGTGGGCGCGCCGGGCCGAGGACTTCTCGGCGAAGACCCGGGACGTGAACGAGTTCCTGGCCCAGCTCAGTCCCCGGGCGGAGCGCCACCCGCTCCCGGTGCGCGTGGCGTACCACGACGCCTGCCACCTGGCCCACGCCCAGGGCATCCGGGCGGAGCCCCGGGAGCTCCTGCGGGCAATCCCGGGGTTGACCCTCCAGGAGCCGCCGGAGTGGGAGATCTGCTGCGGGTCGGCAGGGATCTACAACCTGCTGGAGGTGGAGACCGCCCGGCGCCTCCGGGACCGCAAGGCAGAGAACCTGGCAGGCACGGGGGCCGAGGTGGTGGCGGCCGCCAACCCGGGATGCTCGCTGCAGATCGAGGCCGGCCTGCGCGCCCGGGGGACGCCGGTGCCCGTGCTGCACCCCGTGGAGATCCTGGACGCCTCATTCCGGGCCGCGAGCGAGGCCGAAGGGCGAGCGCTCCTCGGCATTTGATCACCCGGACGGCCACCGGCGGCTCGAGCACGGTTGAGCGTCACCGGAGACACCTGTTGCCCGGGGCATGCCCAGGTCCGGGCCGCTCTCGCCACCAACGCGCGCTGGCACCCCGCAAACGAGGCCCTCGACCCGGCCCGCCACCCTGGACAGGGCAGCGAACGGGTATTTGTGCATGATGGCTTCCGCTCCCGCCATTGGCACCCGGTACGGCTGTGCGCCGACCGGCCCTCGGCCGATGGAAAGGCGTCCGCCGCTCAGTCGGTGCGGGAGAACTGCACGATGGCCCCGCCCACCATCACCAGGCCCACCAGGGCGACGATGCCCAGCTCCACGCCGACCGGCACCACGGTGTGGCCCCACGTCAGTGGCTGGGTGAACGCCGAGGTAGTCCCCAGGTGCAGGTGGGAGTAGATCGCCCGCCGGATGGCGTCGACTCCATAGCTGAGCGGGTCGAGGCGGGTGGCGATCTCCAGCCAGCCGGGCAGGCCGTACAGCGGGAAGACCGCCCCGGCGAGGAAGAACATCGGCAGGACGAACATCTGCATGACCACCTGGAAGGACTCCACCTGCTCCATGCGGCTGGCCACCAGCACGCCGAAGGAGGTGAGGGCGAAAGCGGTCAGGGCCATCTCGAGCAGGAGCGTGATGATCAGCAGCGGGTTGTAGGGCACGTGCACCACGCCCGCCAGGACCAGCAGGATGGTGCCCTGGACGGTGGCCACCGTCGCCCCGCCCAGGCACTTGCCCACGACCAGGGCGGCCCGGGGGACGGGGGCGACCATCATCTCCCGCATGAAGCCGAACTCCCGGTCCCACACGATGGAGACGGCCGAGAAGATGGCGGTGAAGAGCACGATCATCGCCAGGACGCCCGGGAACATGAAGGTCTTGAAGTCGACGCTGCCCGGCTGCTTGGGCAGGAGGTCGGCCAGCCCGGTGCCCAGGACGATCAGGAACAGCAACGGCTGGACCAGGGCGGTGATGATGCGGGTGCGGTTGCGCGCCCAGCGGATCAACTCCCGGCGCCACACGACCCGCACCGCCCGGAGCGCCTCGGTCAGGGTGCCGGCGGTCTCGCGGACCGGGACGACCTCGACGGGCTCGACGGGCTCGAGGGTGGTCGACGCCACTACCGGCTCCTCGTCCGCATCCGGACCACCGGGTTGGTCTTCAGCCGCTCATTTCCCGAGGACTCGGCGTCCCGGATGGTGCGGCCGGTGTGCTCCATGAACACGTCGTCCAGGGTGGGCCGGGCGACGCTGACCGACCGGATGCCCACCCCGAGCTCGGCGAACAGGCGGGGGATGAAAGCCTCCCCGCCGGCGACGTGCAGGGTCAGCGTGCCCTCGCTCTCGGTGGCCTCCAGCCCGAACAGCTCCTTCAGCCGGGCGGTGGCGAGGGCGTCGTCGTTCGTGCGGATCTGCACCCGGTCCTTGCCCACCCCGGCCTTCAGCTCCTCCGGGGTGCCCTCGACCACGATCACACCGTTGTCCATGATGGCGATGCGGTCGCAGTACTCGGCCTCTTCCATGTAGTGGGTGGTGAGGAACATCGTGATCTGCTCCCGGCGCTTCAGCTCGTTGATGTAGCGCCAGATGTGCAGGCGGGTCTGCGGGTCGAGGCCGACGGTGGGCTCGTCCAGGAAGAGCACCCGGGGCGAGTGCAGCAGGCCCCGGGCGATCTCAAGGCGCCGCTTCATGCCCCCCGAGAAGGTGCGCACGATGCCCTTCCGGCGTTCCCACAGGCCCACCATCTCCAGGACCTGCTGGACGCGGCCGGCCACCAGGCTGCGGGGCACGCCGTAGAGCTCGGCGTGGAAGCGGAGGTTCTCGTCGGCGGTGAGGTAGTCGTCCAGGGTGGAGTCCTGGAAGACCAGCCCGATGCGCCGCCGGACGTCCGCCCGCCCGGTGACGACGTCGTACCCGGCCACCCGGGCGGCGCCACCGGTGGGCTTCAGCAGCGTGCACAGCATCGAGATGGTGGTGGACTTGCCCGCCCCGTTGGGCCCCAGGAAGCCGTAGGTCTCGCCCGGCTGCACTTGGAAGTTGACCCCCCGGACCGCCTCGAAGTCGCCGAAGGCCTTGCGCAGGCCCCGGGCGTCGATGGCGGGAACGACCTCGGCGGCCAGGGCCTCGCCGACCTCGGTGGCGGTCGAACTCACAGCTCGGCTCCCGGCTCGGCCGGCCGGCAGCCGTAGGCGACGATGTCGTCCGCCAGGCGGCCGAGGATCCGGGCGAGCTCGTCCCGCTCCTCCGGTGTCCAGCCGGCCAGGAGCTCGGTGATGACGGTGCGCCGGGCCTCCAGGATGTGGCCGACCATGGCCTTGCCGGCGTCGGTCACCCGGAGCAGCGCCGCCCGCCGGTCCTCCTCGACCGCCTCCCGGGCGACGAAGCCCGCCGCCTGCAGCGCGTGCACCTGGCGGCTGGCGGTGGAGAGGTCGACGCCGACCCGCTCGGCGAGGTCGGACAGCCGCGAGGGCCCCTGCTCGTCCAGCCGGACGAGGAGCCGGTAGCTGGCCTTGTCGATGGGCGTGTTGCCCATCACGGCCTCGTAGCGTTCCCGGATGCGCGGGAGGTTTCCCCAGCGGCGCAGGATGGTGAGCGACCGGTCGATGGTGGAAAGCTCGGAGTCGTGCGCTGCCTCGGCGAGATAGTTGGTAGACACAAGCAACAGAGTACCACGGTGTCCGGGTTGACGGGAAGGATTCCGGCGGTAATCTAGTTGCACGTACCAAGCAACTGACCGGTTCCGCTAGTTCCGCCGTTCCGAAGGGTGGGCCCCCGCATGACCGACACCGAGACGACGACCCACGATCGCTACAAGTGGGTGGCATTGTCCAACACGACCCTGGGCATCTTCATGGCGGCCCTGGACTCGTCCATCGTCATCATCTCGCTGCCCGCCATCTTCCGGGGCATCAAGCTGAACCCCCTGCTGCCGAGCAACATCGGCTACCTGCTCTGGATGCTGATGGGCTACCTGGTGGTGACCGCCGTGCTGGTGGTGACGCTGGGGCGCATCGGCGACATGCTGGGCCGGGTCAAGATGTACAACCTGGGCTTCCTCATCTTCACCGTGGCCTCCGCCGGTCTCTCGCTGACGCCCTGGGTGGGCAGCGCCGGGGCCATGTGGTTGATCCTCGGCCGGGTGGTCCAGGGAGTGGGCGGGGCGCTCCTCATGGCCAACTCCACCGCCATCCTGACCGACGCCTTCCCGGTGGAGGAGCGGGGTACGGCGATGGGCATCAACATGATCGCCGGCATCGTCGGGTCGTTCATCGGCCTGGTGGTGGGCGGCATCCTGGCCGACGTCAACTGGCGGCTGGTGTTCTGGGTCAACGTCCCGGTGGGCATCTTCGGCACCGTCTGGGCCTACATGAAGCTGCGGGAGCTGGGCACCCGCAACCCGGCCCGGCTCGACTGGTGGGGCAACATCACCTTCGCGGTGGGCCTGGTGGCGATCCTCGTCGGCATCACCTACGGCATCCAGCCCTACGGGGGCCACACGATGGGCTGGACCAGCCCGCTGGTGCTGACCCTGATGTTCGGCGGCCTGGCCGTGCTCATCGCCTTCGCCGTCATCGAGCGCCGGGTGCCCCGGCCGATGTTCGACATGAAGCTGTTCGGCATCCGGGCGTTCACCGCGGGCAACATCGCCTCGCTGCTGTCCTCCATCGGGCGAGGGGGCCTGCAGTTCATGGTGGTGATCTGGCTGCAGGGCATCTGGCTGCCCCTGCACGGCTACAGCTTCGAGAGCACCCCGCTCTGGGCGGGCATCTACATGCTGCCGATCACGGCCGGGTTCCTCGTGGCCGGCCCGGTCTCGGGCTGGCTGTCGGACCGGTATGGCGCGCGCCCGTTCGCCACCGGAGGCATGCTGCTGGCGGCTGCCACCTTCGGCCTCCTCATGACCCTGCCCGCCAACTTCAACTACATCGCCTTCGGCGCCCTGCTGTTCAGCAACGGCATCGGCTTCGGCCTGTTCGCCGCCCCCAACATCACCGGGATCATGAACGCCGTGCCCGCCCGCGAACGGGGTTCGGCCTCCGGGATGCGGGCGACCTTCCAGAACAGCGGCATGCTGCTGTCCATCGGGCTGTTCTTCTCGCTCATGATCGCCGGGCTGGCCTCCGCCCTGCCGCACACGATGAGCAGCGGGCTGGTTGCCCAGGGCATCCAGCCGGCCGTGGCAACGAAGGTGGCCAACCTGCCACCGGTGGGCAGCCTGTTCGCCGCCTTCCTGGGCTACAACCCAATGAAGACGTTGCTCGGCCCCGCCCTGCACGCGCTGCCGCCGGCCCGGGCGGCGGTCATCACCGGCAAGACCTTCTTCCCCCAGCTCATTTCCGGACCGTTCATCCATGGACTGCGCATCGTGTTCACCGCCTCGGTGATCCTCTCGCTGGTGGCCGCCGCCGCCTCCTGGCTGCGGGGCTCGAAGTACGTGCACGCCGAGGTGCCGGCCGAGGTGGTGCCGGTCGTGTCGCTCGCCGCGGGGGTCGAGGTCGAACCGTAGAATCGCCGGCCATGGATCGGGTTCCCGGACGGCACCTGCCGGCCACCGTTGTTCTGGCCGCGCTGGCCGTGGCCCTCCTGGCCGGGTGCTCGACGAAGTCGTCGCCCCCGGCCGCCACTCCTCCGACGGCGACCTCGGCCGCCCCGGCGGCCACTGGCCCGGGAGCGGCGCCCCCGACGGCGCCCCCGCCCGGAACCACTCCGCAACCCGCCGCCAGCTCCGCCCAGCAGCAGCAGGAGGACACCGACCTGCAGCAGGCCGAGACCGACATTGCCCAGCTCGAGCAGGAGCTGAGCGAGGTGGACAGCAACCTCAACAAGAACCCGGGCACCGAGGGGGACGTCAACCCATGAGGGTCTGCGGGTCGGGGGCGAAAAATTGGCTCCGGGCGGGCGTCGCCGTGCTGGCACTCGCAGTCGGCCTGGTGGCGGGCGTGGTGGCCGCCCCGTTGGCGGCGCAGGCCCGCCGGAGCGGCCGGGGTGGGCAGGCCGGCACCCTGGCCGCCGGCAAGGCCCTGTGCGACGCAGCCGTCGCCCGGCGGACCGCCGACCTCGCCGCGCTCAAGGTCCTGGTGGACGGGGCCGCCAGTGTCACCGCCACCGACCGGGCCACCCTGGACACCAACATCGCCACCCACGTGAGCGGGCTCAACTCGCTCCGGGGCGTGATCGACGCCGACGCCACCCTTCCCGCCCTGCGGGCGGACTGCGCCAAGATCGTCACCGAGCACTACGTCTACGTGTTCCTCATCCCGCAGACCCGCCTGGTGGTGGCCGTCGACCGGGTGCAGGCCGCCGCCACGGCCCTGACCAAGCTGCAGGGGCTCCTCCAGCAGGACGCCGCCGCCGCCCAGAGGAAGGGCAAGGACGTGACCTCGGCCGACGGGTCGATCGACGAACTGGCCAACAAGGCGAAGGCCGCACTCCAGTACGCCGGGCAGGCGGAGACCAGCGTGCTGCCGCTCAGCGCCAGCGGCTACCCGGGCAACAAGCCCACGCTGGTGGCGGCCCGGTCGGCCATGGGCACGGCCCGGGACGCCCTGAGCGGGGCGCTGACCGACGCCAAGGCGGCGATCTCCGCCCTGCGCCACCCGTAGCGGGGAGGGCGGCAGCGCCTGGGGTGTGCTGTGGTTTTCTGTGAGTCCAGGGACGAAATAGCGACGTCTATTGCCCACCGACTTCGAGCGGGGGGGGTGATCGGGGTTAGCCGCCTCCGAGGTACGGGGCGTCGCCGAGGGCGTACACGCTGCCGTCGGCGGTCGTGAGCCAGTAGCCCTGGCCCGACGGTGTGGTGGCGATCGACACCACCGGCTCGGGGGGATTGGTGGGGATCGACCCGTGGTCGGCGGCCGACCCGAAGGCCGACACCCGGCCGTTGGCGGTGGCCAGCCAGAAGCCCTGCCCCGAGGGGGCCGAGCAGATCGCCATCACCGGATCGGCGGCCCGGTTGACCACCGGTGTCGCGATCGACTGGGCGTCGCCCAAAGCGGTCACCTGGCCGTCGGACGACGCCACCCAGGCCCCCTTCCCCGACGGGGTCGAGGCGATCCCGACGAAGTAGCGCCCGCCGCCCGACGGGCCGGTGAGGGCCGGGGCGTCGCCGAAGTTGAAGACCTGGCCGGTGGTCGAGAGGAGCCAGTAGCCCTGGCCGTCGGGGGTGGCCGCCATGCCGGCGATGGTCGGCCCCGAGCCCACCGGCCCGGCGGAGGGGACCGCCCCGTAGAACGGGGCGCCTCCCAGGGCGAAGACGCCGCCGTCGGCGGCAACCAGCCAGTAGCCGCCAACCGGGTTCTGGGGAGCGGGCGCCCCGCCCACCAGGACCCGGTTGAGGCTGAGCCCGGTGGTCACGCTGCCCGACCCGGCGGAGCCGTGGTTGGACACACCGCCCAGCCCGGTGACGATCCGGTAGCCCTTGCCGTCGGTGGTGGGCACCCCGGCCACGACGTTGGCCATGATCGGCGGCGCGTGGAACCCCCCACCGTCGCCGACCCACTCCCAGTGCCAGGGTTCCGGGCACGGCCCGCCGCCGGGGACCGCCCAACCCGGGTGGTTCCACCCGAAGCGGGCCGCCTCGGCCACCAGCCACTTGTAGGTCGGCGAGGTGAAGGTGTCGACCGAGCCACTGGCGTCGGCGAAGTCGACCGCCTCGCCCCAGCCGTGCATCGAGGTGCCGCCCACCGCCGCGCACGCGCAGTTGCCCGACGTGCACGCGCTGCTCCGGTCCGCCTGCTGGATCTGCAACGGCCGGTAGCAGCGCTGGGAGGCCAGGCCGACGCCCTCGGCCCGGGCGATGGTGAACAGCCGCTCCAGGCTGGTGGCCGCCGGCCGGTAGGCGTCGCAGTTGCGGTCGACGTAGATCAGGAGCCCGGCGGTCATCGACCCGTTGGTGGCCCCCGGGACCGCGTTGGGCACGTTCTTGGGCGAGATGGCGCCGGCCAGGTGCACGCCCGGGCTGGGCAGCGGGGAGATCGAGGGGTTCGGGGTCACCGGGACGGCTGCGGGACTCTTGGCTGGGCTGGCCGAGGGACTGAGGACGGGGCTGGGGACCACGGTGCTGGGAGCCACCGCGCTGGGCACGCCGCTCGCCGGCGCGGAGGGGCTGGGAGAGGTGGGGCGGCTGGGGCTGGCAGCGTTTTTGGAGCCACACGCCGCCAAGATCACTGCCAGCACCAGCAGCACTGCGGCCCGACGTTTCGCCAACATCGAGCCGAAAGGATAGTGGCCCACCCCCCACAGCGGGTCCCCAGCCGCGCGGTAGTCAAGCGCCGCCGAGGTACCCTGTGGCGGCGGCGCTGCCTTCGAGCGGGGGGGACGGGCACACTGTCACCGCTGGTGGAGCGCCAAGAAAGACTCGTCCGAGGGGAAAGGTAGAGAGGGATGTCGGAGAACGCGCGCCAGTTCGACCCGCAGGACGCCTTATCGGCCGATGAGCCGCTCGGGCTGTCCCTGCTCGCCGACGACGAGGAGGAGGAGCCCTTCGCCTGGGATCACCTGACTCCACGGAACATTTCGCCCGAGCAGATGTCCCGCTACGAGGGCTACATGCGGGAGATCTTCGGGTCCCTCGGCATGAACCTGGACACCCCGGGCACCCGGCGCACTCCGGAGCGCTTCCTGAAGGCGATGCTCGACTCGACGTCGGGCTACGAGGGCGACCCCCGCCTCCTGACCGCCTTCCCCACCGAGTGCCGGGGGGGCCCCGACTGCCGGTTGAGCCAGGTGATCGAGGGCCCGATCCAGTTCTTCGCTTTGTGCGAGCACCACTCGCTGCCGTTCTTCGGGGTGGCCCACGTGGGCTATGTGCCCCACGAGATGATCATCGGCATCTCGAAGCTCACCCGCCTCGTCCGCCTGTTCGGCCGGCGGTTCACGGTGCAGGAGCGCATCGGGGTGGAGATCGCCGACACATTGGTCAAGGTACTGGAGCCCCATGGGGTGGCCGTCCACCTCGCCGCCACCCACCTGTGCACCCAGATGCGGGGGGTGAAAGAGGAGCAATCCCGGACGTGGACCTCCTTCTGGCGGGGCAGCTACGAGCGCGACCCCGCCATGCGGGACGAGTTCCTGCGGACCGTGGGGATCAGCGGGCGGTAGCCGCTATTCCTCATGCCGGCGGCGGGCCCGTGCAGGCCTGCCCAGCATGAACCCGGTGATGCCGCCGATGAGCAGGCAGCCCACAATCAGCCAGATCATGCGCGGGTGGCCACTGGTGATGATGAAGTTCACCCGCACCCGATTGAGGTTGCCGATCACAAAGATGATGGCGAGGATCACCAGGATGGCTGCCGCCACCGCCTTGCCGCCCCGGCCCTTGGCGATGCTGGAGCGCTCCGAGGGGGTGGGGGCGCCGCCGATGGGCGGGATGCCGGGGTCGCCGCCCCGGCCGGAATGCGACGATCCACGCCGGGATTTCGAGAGATCCTCCCAGCCCGAACTCATAGACCACCCATAGTCCACGTCATAGGCCACGTCATAGGCCGCATGGGATAAGGATAGTGCCCCGGCCTGTTGCCACTTGGGCGGGCCACCGCTATAGTCCAATGTAGACAGTCGAGGAGGGACGATGGCGACGCTCACGGTGGACCGCACCCGCACCCGCGAAGCCGTCCAGGAGGTCACCGATGCGCTGGTCGGCCTCGTCGGGTCGGTCCCCGACACCGGGGTGCGGATGCCCGACCACGACTGGACCGTGGGCGACGCCGCCTCGCACCTCATCATCGCCGCCCGGCTGTTCGGGGAGCTGGTCCAGGGGGTGCCGACGTTCTACGCCGAGTCCAACCGCGAGTCGCTGGCGGCGGCGAATGCCCACAGCCTGTCCACCCGGACCGAGCGGGACGGCCGGGTCCTGGCCGCCGATCTGGCGGAGTCGATGGGAGCGCTGTTGGCGGGCATGGCCGCCCGGCCCCCCACCCAGCGGATGCTGACCCCGATGGGCGACATGGACCAGGACATGCTGCTGTCCTACACGCTGACCCACCTCCTTATGCACGGCCACGCCATGGCCCGGGCCCTGCGCAAGCCGTCGCCGGTGACCCGGGAGCGGGTGAGCCTCACGCTGCCGTTCATCGCCGGGGCGATGCGCACGGTGCTGGCACCCGAGCGCGTGGGCCGGCTGACGGCGACCTACCTGATCCACCTGCGGGGTGGGCCGAAGCTGGCGGTGTCGTTCACCGGCGGGGCGATCGACGTGGCCACCACGGCGCCCACGCACGTTGACTGCCACCTGTCCGCCGACCCGGTCGCCTTCTTCCTGGTGGGCGTCGGCCTGGTGAGCCAGTGGGGCCAGATCGCCCGGTTCAAGATGCTGGCCTGGGGGACCAAACCCTGGCTGGGCCTCCGCCTCGTCGGGTTCTTCTCGCCGCCGTGAGCGACCCGAGCGCCATCCTGAGCGCAGGCGTCGGCGGGGGCGCCGGGGACGGCGCCCGGCCCGCCGAGCGCGTCTTCGCCAAGGCCTTGGTGTTCACCCCGCACCCCGATGACGCCGAGCTGGAGTGCGGCGGGACGTTGGCCAAGTGGGCCGACGCGGGCACCGAGGTGATCCTGTGCGTGGTCACCAACGGGGCCGCCGGCTCCAACGACCCCGACGTCGCCCGGCACTGGCTCATCGAAACCCGCCAGGCCGAGCAGCGGGCGGCGGCAGCCCTCCTCGGCATCAGCCACGTGGTGTTCCTGGGCTACGAGGACGGCTTCCTCGAGGATTCCCACGAGCTGCGCCGGGACATGATCCGGGAGATCCGCCGCCACCAGCCCGACGTGGTCGTCGGCCCCGACCCCGCCATGTACTACGCCGGGCAGTTCTACGTGAACCATCCCGACCACCGGCGGGTGGGGGAGGCCTTCCTGGCCGCGGTCAACCCGGGGGCCACCACCGTGCCCCTCTACCGCCGGGAGCTCTACGACCAGGGGTTCCTGCCCCACCAGGTCAAGGCGTGCCTGCTGGCCTTCTCGATGCAGGCGGACTACGCGGTGGACATCGCCGGGACCATCGACCGGAAGCTGGCCGCCCTGCACGCACACGATTCGCAGATGAGCGGTTTCCCGGGCCTGGAGGAGTTCGTGCGGGGCATGGCCGGGATGATGGCCGAGCAGGCCGGCGGTGGCCTGACGGCGGCCGAAAGCTACAAGGCGATCTTTTTCGACTGAGGCGGCCCTGAGCTCGCTCAGCCCTCGTCGGCCCCGAGATCGGGCGTGGCGGCGAACCAGATCCCCCCGACCCCGTTCCCGCTGGCCTCGCCCGCCTGCGTGTCGCCCGAGTAGGTGTACAGCGGGTGGCCCCCCACGATCACCTGGCGCCCGTTGATGTCCGAACGCACCGCCAGCTCCCCCTGGACCGTCGGCGTCGCCGTGGGCCGGCCGGAGTTCAGCAGCAACGGCGGCCACGTCGCCGCGCACCGCCCGGAGCACACCGAGCTGAGGGTGTCCGAGGTGCGGTAGTAGAGCGTCAATCCCTCGGTGGTGGTCAGCACCGAGGCGGCGGTGCCGCTGACGGTGGCCCGGCCGGCCTGGATGACCACCACGGGGTTGGCCGGGACGGTGGCGGAGGCGGCGCTCGGGTTGCCGGGCTTCGACGAGCACCCGGCCAGCGCCCCCGCCAGCCCGACGGCCAGCACCACGAGCCACATCGCCACCCGCCGCCTGACCATGACGGTCGGAAGGCTACCGCAGGATGCCGGTGTGGCCGAGCGAGTAGCGCCCGGGCTGCGGGTAGACGCACAGCCCGTGCGGCCCGCTGCCCACCGGGATCCGGGCGACGAGGGCGCCGGTGGTGGTGTTGAAGCCGTAGACCTCGGAGTTGTACCGGCCCGAGAGCCACAGGACGGAGCCGTCGGCCGAGACGCCGCCCATGTCCGGGCTCCCGCCCCCCGGGATGCTCCAGGTGGCCGCCACCTGCCGGTTGGCGAAGCTCACCACCGAGACCGACCCCGACCCCCGGTTGGCAACGTAGAGGTCCTGGGCATCCCGGCTGACGTACAGGCCGTGGGCGTTCTTGCCGGTGGGGAGGAAGCCCTCCTGGGTCATGGTGGCGCCGTTGACCAGGTACACGCCCCCGGCGGTCATGTCGGCGACGTAGAACGTCTTGCCATCGGGCGACAGCTTGATGTCCTGGGGTTGGGCGAGGGTGCGGCCCTTACTGGGCAGCTGCAGCGACGCCACCACCTGCTGGGTGGCGACGTCCACCTTGATGAGGTTGCCCCCGAACTCGCAGGTGGCCAGCAGGTAGGTACCGTCGGCGGAGAAGTCGATGTGGTCGACGCCCTTGCACGGCACCGGCAGCGAGTGGGTCACCTGCCAGGTGGACGGGTTGGCGAAGTTCAGCTCCTTCAGGCGCTCAGCCACCACGATGGCGTACTGGCCGTCGGGGGTGAAGTACAGGTTGTAGGGATCCTCGACCCGGATCGCCGGCCCCGGGCGCCCGGTGGAGGCGTCGATGGGCGTGAGCGAGTTGCCCTCGTCGCTGGTGACGTACAGCGTCTTCAGGTCCCAGGCCGGCACCACGTGCTCGGGGTCTTTGCCCACGGCGAAGTGCTCGACGATCTGGTCGGTCTTCGGGTCGATGACGTCCACCGAATTGGACAGCGTGTTGGGGACGTAGATCAGCGACGGATACCCCTTGACCGTCGGGCTGAACTGGTTGGCGGCATCGGCGGCGTAGATGTTGGTGGGGTTGAGGAGCGGGGGCATCCCGGGGAGCACGCTCTCGGTGGGTGTGGGCAGCCCGGGCACGAAGCTGGCCTGCGGGATGGGGGTTGCCGGCGGGGGCGTGGTGGCGACCTTCTTGCCGCCCTGGGTGGCCAGCAGGACGGCCACGAGGAAAACCACGGCGGCGATCAGGATGGGGACTAGCGGGCGGCGCACCGGTCGAGGCTACCGGATCGCCTGGTGATTAGGGGCGCCTGAGATCCGTCCCGGGATCGGGACTACCTGGGCCGGGCGCGGCGTTGTCGTCGGTACAGGAATCCTTCAGGGAGGACGAACCATGGACGCGATCACGAAGACCGAGGAGGAGTGGCGGCAGGAATTGAGCCCTGCCCAGTACCGGGTTCTGCGCCAGGCCGGTACCGAGGCCCCCTTTACCGGTGAGTACTATGACTGCCATGACGACGGGATGTACCACTGTGCCGCGTGCGGGGCGCCGCTGTTCTCCTCGGACGCCAAGTTCGAGTCAGGGACCGGCTGGCCCAGCTTCACGGAGCCCGTGGTGGCTGCCGCCGTCGAGTTGCACCGGGACCGCAGCCACGGCATGACCCGCACGGAGGTCCGGTGCGCACGCTGCGGCTCGCATCTGGGGCACGTGTTCGACGACGGGCCCCGGCCGGCGGGCACGCGCTACTGCATGAACTCGTGCGCGCTCGATCTCGAGCGCGGGGGTGCCGCATCGGTGGGCTCAGCGGGAGGCGACGACCAGTGAAGGCGACGTTCGGGGCGGGCTGCTTCTGGGGTGTCGAGGCGGCGTTCCGCCGGGTACCGGGGGTGACGGGCACCGCGGTGGGCTACGCCGGTGGCAAGACCGAGCAGCCGACCTATGAGCAGGTGTGCACCCACCGCACCGGGCACGCCGAGGTGGTGGAGGTGGACTACGACCCCGAGCAGGTGAGCTACGACCAGCTGCTCGACGTCTTCTGGTCCATCCACAACCCGACGACCAAGAACCGCCAGGGGTTGGACATCGGGAGCAACTACCGCTCGGTGATCTTCTACCGCGACGAGGCCCAGAGGGCGGCCGCCGAGGCATCGAAGGAGGCGGTGAACCACAGCGGGAAGCACTGGCGCAAGGTGGTCACCCAGGTCGTCCCCGAGGCGCCGTTCTGGCGGGCCGAGGAGTACCACCAGCAGTACTACGACAAGAAGGGCATCGCCAGCTGCGAGATCTGACCGCTGTCCCCCTGCAGGCATCCGGGAGGTGGCCCGAGCCCGAATACCCTGCGGGGTCCGAGCATGCAAGGAGGCGACGGTGCCTGAGTTCCGGTGAGTGGACGCAGGTGCGAACTGCAACGGACACTTCAAGGCGGCAACCAAGGAAGAGCTGATGCGGACGGTCTCGGACCACTTCAAGAAGAAGCACGGGGTCGATGACCCGACGCAGACCATCATGAACCTGGTCGCCAAGCTTTCGAAGTAGCCAGCAGCGCAGCGCCCCTCGGGAAGGGGCGCACGACAACCAACCAAGGACCGAACCGAGCATGCCCAACGCCGTGACGGCCGCCGGGGAGCGCAAGGGGTCGAAGATCGACCTCGGCGCGCGCCTCGTCATGACGAGGCTGTACAAACGGCTCTTCGCCCTGGGGCTCTGGCAGCACATCCGCTCGGTGGGTGGCACCCGCGAGCGGGGCCTGGGCGGGGCGAACTTCGTGACCCACGACAACGAGGCCTTCTTCCAGGACCTCATCAACAGCGGGTCGTTCTGCAAGGACTCCGCCGCCGGCGGCATCCTGCACAAGGGGGTGGTCTCCCTCCGGGAGGTGGGTGCCCAGCCGGCGTTGCACCTGGAACTCGGGGCGGATGACCGGATCTACGTGCACCTGGACGAGCACTCGCCCGTCGGGGGGATCAAGTCCGGCGGGGCCTGCCGGTACGAGACCTCGAAGGCGGCTGAGCACATCCGCCGGGACGTGTTCCGGGCGATCACCGGGAACCGCAAGGGAGAGGAGGCGCGTGCGGCTCCCTCCTCCCGGGAGCTCATGGCGGCCGAGACCGCCGTGCGCAAGGCCCGGGAGGGCAAGGACCCCCTCGCCGTGGCCCGCCCCGCCCTGGCCCTGGGGGCCCTGCTGGAGGGCCACGGCCACCGGGCGCGGGCGCAGCAGCTCTACCGTGAGGTGATGGCCTCGGGCGACGCCGACCTCGGCCCGGCGGCGGCGTTCAGCCTGGCCGAGCTCCTCGAGGAGGCCGGCGACGACGACGGCGCCGAAGCCGTGTACCGCTGGTCGGTGGCCTCCGGGCATCCCGAGTTCGGGGTGTGGGCGACATCCTCGCTCGCCGCCCTGCTGGAGCGCCGGGGCGACACCGAGGGCGCCCGAGCAGCCTACGAAGAGTCCTCCCGGTCCCACCACCCCGAGATCGGCCCGTGGGCGCAGGTCAAGCTGGGCGGCCTGCTGGACGAGCAGGGCGACGTCGAGGGTGCCGCCACCGCCTACGAGGCCGCCGTGGCCTCCGGCCACCCGGAGTTCGCCCCCTGGGCGGCGCTCGACCTCGCCTCCCTGCAGGAGGCGTCGGGGCAGCCGGAGCGGGCACTGGCCGGGTACCGGGCGGCGATCGGCATGGACCACCCCGACGCGACCCCGTGGGCCGGCCTGAAGCTGGCCGACCTGCTGGCGATGACCGGCGACGTGCCCGGGGCCCTGGCCGCCTACCAGGCGGTCGTCGCCTCCGAGCACCCGGAGGTGGCGCCCTGGGCGCTGCTGCGCTCGGCCAACCTGCTGGCCGAATCCGAGGACCCCGCCGATCTCGCCCGGGCCGGGGAACTGTACCGGGCGGCGGTGGCGAGCGGCCACGAGGACTGCGCCCCCGACGCCCTGGTGAAGCTGGCCCACCTGGCGGCCGACCGGGGTGACGCCGCCGCGGCCGAGACCGATTACCGGGCCGCCCTGGAGACCGCCCACCCGCAGGCGGCACCCGCCGCGGCGCTCGGGCTGGCTTCGCTCCTGGAGGATGCCGGCCGGACCGAAGAGGCCGAGCAGCTCTACGAGGAGGCCGCCTCGACCGATCTGGAGGACATCGCCCCGTGGGCCTGGCTGGGCCTGGCCGGCCTGCGGGCGGCCCGGGGCGATGTGCGCCGGGCCGAGGAGGCCTACCGGGCGGCTCTGGCCACCGGCAACCCCGACGCCGGGTTGAGCGCCGGCATGGCGCTGGGGACCCTGCTGGAGGAGGCGGGCGACGAGGCCGGGGCACAGGAGGCCTACCGGGCGGCCCTGGCGCTGCAGGAGGCCCGGGCGGGGGCCGGCGCCTAGCCCGAAGTTGCTCGCCCCCGGAGCCCAACTTTGGTTCTGACAAACAGAAATTGGCCTCTAGCGGTCTGAGAATGTAGACACTAAATCCGGCTGGTCGTACCCCGGCCGTGAGAGAATGGGCCATGCCCACAAGGGATGGTCC